>NZ_BADI01000079.1:0-13362 GCF_000333555.1 Herbaspirillum sp. B65
ATTCATGGGCCGAGCACTCGCTGCAAGCCTTCATCGTGCTGGGTTCGGTGGTGCTGGTGCTGACCGGGGCCGAGGCGCTGTATGCCGACATGGGGCACTTCGGCATCAAGCCGATCCGCTATGCGTGGATCTTCACGGTCATGCCTTCGCTGCTGATCAATTACTTCGGCCAGGGCGCCAACCTGATCGCCAATCCGAAGGCGCTGGCCAATCCTTTCTACCTGATGATCCCCGAGCCGCTGGTGCTGCCCATGGTGCTGCTGGCCACCTGCGCGACCGTCATTGCCTCGCAGGCGGTGATTTCCGGCGCCTTCTCGCTGACCAGCCAGGCCATCCTGCTGGGCTTCGTGCCGCGGATGCGCATCTTGCATACCTCCGAGGATGAGCAGGGCCAGATTTACATCCCGCTCATCAACTGGATGCTGCTGGTGTTGGTGGTGGCCGTGGTGCTGGCTTTCAAGAAATCCGACAACCTGGCCGCTGCCTACGGGGTGGCCGTGACCACCACCATGGTGATCACCACCATGCTGCTGGGGGTGGTCATGCGGCATATCTGGAAGTGGCGCAATTCGGCGCTGGTGGTGACCATCACCTTCCTGCTGGTAGTGGACCTGGCCTTCTTTGCGGCCAACCTGTTGAAGTTGACCGAAGGCGGCTGGTTCCCGTTGGTCATCGGCGGCGCCGCCTTCTTCCTGTTGATGACCTGGTATTCGGGCCGGATGCTGCTGCGTATGCGCATCAAGGATGACGGTATTCCCATCGAGCCCTTCATCGAAGGTCTGCTGGCGCATCCGCCGCATCGCGTGGGCGGCACGGCCGTCTTCATGACCGGCAATATCGCCACCGTGCCGGTGGCGCTGCTGCATAACCTGAAGCACAACCGCATCCTGCATGAGCGCGTGTTCTTCCTGAAGATCAGCATCTGGGACGTGCCTTACGTGGCCGATAGCGAGCGCCTGACCATGAAGGACCTGGGCGGCGACATCTACCTGCTGCGTGCCGCCTTCGGCTTCAAGGAGGCACCGGAAGTGCAGAAGGTCATGACCTTGACCGAGCAACAGTTCGGTCATCACTTCGACCTGATGGATACTTCCTTCTTCCTGGCGCGCGACACCGTGGTGCCGAGCAAGCTCTTGGGCATGTCGCTGTGGCGCGAACGCATCTTCGCCTGGATGTACCAGAACGGCGCCAAGCCGTCGGACTTCTTCCACATCCCGGCCAACCGGGTGGTGGAGCTGGGGACCAAGGTCGAGATCTGACCGTTGCATGTCCTGCGTGAACAATGCCGTTCAGTGTGTCGCTGAACGGCATTTTTCTTGGTGGCTGCAAAATGCCGAAGGAATTCATATCGCCAGGCCACATCGAAGAGCCAGGGCCGTAGCGTGGCGGGCATGGGTGCAGTATCGTTCACCATCACTTTTAGCAAGGAGCAGCAAGCACATGAACAAGATCAGGATGATGGGCGCCCCCACCGACGTAGGCGCCAGCCGTCGTGGTGCTTCGATGGGACCGGCCGCCTTGCGCGTGGCCGAATTGCAGCGCGGTTTGCAGCAGCATGGCGTGGAAGTGATCGATGGCGGCGACCTGGGCGGCCCGGCCAATCCGCAGCAGCCGCCGGTGCAGGGTTTGCGCCACCTGGAGCAGGTGGTGCAGTGGAACCGGGCGGTGTTCGAGGCGGTGGCCGCCAGCCTGGCGCAGGGCGAAGTGCCGCTGCTGATGGGTGGCGACCATGCGCTGGCGGTGGGCTCGATCGCTGCCGTGGCAGCGCATTGCCGCCGCCACGGCAAGCCACTGCGCGTGCTGTGGCTGGATGCCCATGCCGATGCCAATACCAGCCAGTCGACCCCGACCGGCAATATCCACGGGATGCCGGTGGCTTGCCTGTTGGGCGTGGGCCCGCAGGCGCTGACGACCATCGGCGGCCAGACGCCGGCCTTGCAGCCGCAGCAGATCTGCCAGGTGGGCATCCGCAGCGTCGATAGGGAAGAAAAACGCCATCTGCGCGAACTCGGCGTGCGCGTCTATGACATGCGCCACATCGATGAATACGGGATGCGGCAGACCATGGAAGAGGCGCTGGCCGGCCTGGATGCCGATACCCATCTGCACGTGAGTTTCGATGTCGATTTCCTCGATGCGGCGCTGGCGCCGGGCGTGGGCACGGCCGTGCCGGGCGGTCCCACCTACCGGGAAGCGCAGTTGTGCATGGAGATGATCGCCGACACCGGACGGCTCGCTTCGCTGGACATCATGGAACTCAACCCGGCCTGCGACGTGCGCAACCAGACCGCCGAGCTGGTGGTGGACCTGGTGGAAAGCCTGTTCGGCAAATCGACCCTGATCCGCCAGCCTTGATGGCAAGCTTGGGGCAAGCTTTGAAAATTGCTGATTTTTTTAGAGCGATTGCCACAGGCTTGCAATTTGAGGTTGAAGGATTGCAGCCAATGCCGGATTATTCAGGGTTTTTCGCTTCTGGCGCACTGGCGCGGCTTGCCGCCGCGTGATTCCCGTCTGCCAGGAAACGCTTGTCCACCGAGCAGATCCGGGCCAGGCACCCGCCGCCAGCCCCGGGTTCATTTCCATCCTCTGAAAGAAGGCATCATGTCGATCAAGAAATTATTTACCCTCGCCGCCAGCGCGCTGGCCCTGTCCTGCGCTGCCGGCACCACCCTGGCGGCTGACCAGACTTATGTGGTCGGCGCCGGCGGTACCTACCGTCCCTTCGAATTCGAAACCCCCAAGAAGGAACTGGTGGGCTTCGACATCGACCTGATCAAGGCCATCTCCAAGGCTTCCAACTTCAAGATCCAGCTGGTCAGCACTCCCTGGGAAGGCATCTTCGCCACCTTGGGCCAGGGTGACCGCGACATCATCATCTCCGGCATCACCATCACCGACAAGCGCTCGCAGATGGTGGATTTCTCGCTGCCTTATTTCCCGGCCGAGCAAGTCATCATCACCAATGCCGACGCCAAGATCAGCGCGCTGGCCGACCTGAAGAAGAGCCAGGTGGCCGTGGTCAATTCCACTGCCGGTGACATCGTGGTCTCCGAAGAACTGGGCAAGGCCAGCACTGCCATCCACCGCTTCGACAATACCGTGCTGATGCTGGAAGAACTGTATCGCGGCGGCGTCGATGCGGCTGTGGGTGACGTGGGCGTGATCAAGTTCTACATCAAGAGCCATCCCGAGAAGCAGTTCAAGGTGGTGGGCGACAGCAAGTTCGTGCGCCAGTACTTCGGCATCGCCGTCAAGAAGGGCAACAAGGAACTGCTGGACAAGATCAATGCCGGCCTGAAGCAGATCGTCGCCGATGGCACCTATGCCAAGATCTACAAGACCTGGTTCGACGGCGAAGTGCCGACCCTGCCGCTGAAGTAAGCCTCTCTCCGGCGCACCGCCCATGCCCCCTGCGGGCGTGGTGCCGTGGGCCTGTCCCGCTGGTTCTGTCTGCGTTGTTTTTGCTCGACCGTTTTTTCAACACCTCCGTTTGAACGGACTCATCATGCATCCCTTCTTCCAATGGGAAATCATCGGCGAATACCTGCCGCTGTTCGTCGAAGGCACCTGGATGACCTTGAAGGCCGCGATCATCTGCGTGATTGCCGGCACCTGCTGGGGCCTGGTGCTGGGCGTGGGCCGCCTGGCCGAGGCGCGCCATGGTTTCTGGAAATATTTCCTGTGCTACTGCGTGCAGTGGCCGATCCGCTTCTACGTCAGCTTCCTGCGCGGCACGCCCTTGTTCGTGCAGATCCTGCTGATCCACTTCGCCCTCATGCCGATGCTGATCAACCCCAGTGGCGGCCTGATCCTCTCGGGTGACCTGGCGCGCGAGATCCGCTCGCACTATGGCGCGTTTGCTTCGGCCGTGCTGGCCATCACGCTCAATTCGGGCGCCTATGTGTCGGAAATCTTCCGCGCCGGCATCCAGTCCATCGACCGCGGCCAGAGCGAAGCCTCGCGTTCGCTGGGCATGAGCTACATGGCGACTTTGCGCCGCGTGGTGCTGCCGCAGGCCTTCCGTCGCATGTTGCCGCCGCTGGGCAACAATGCCATTGCCATCGTCAAGGATTCTTCGCTGGCCTCGGCCATCGGCCTGGCTGAACTGGCCTATGCGGCGCGCACCGTTTCCGGCGCCTATGCGCGCTATTGGGAGCCGTATCTGACCATTTCGGTGATCTACTGGGTCATCACGCTGGCGCTGTCGGCGCTGGTGCGACACCTGGAAGCCCGTTATGGCAAGGGAGATGCACGATGAGTACGATGATCAAGGTCAATCAACTGCAGAAACGCTTCGGCCAGGCGCACATCCTGCGCGGCATCGATTGCGAGATTCGCGCGCGTGAAGTGGTGTGCGTGATCGGCCCCTCCGGCTCGGGCAAGAGTACCTTCCTGCGCTGCCTCAATGGTCTGGAAGAGGTCAGCGATGGCGATATCTTCATCGAAGGCGTCAAGCTCAATGATCCCAAGGTCGATCTGAACGCCTTGCGCGCCGAGCTGGGCATGGTGTTCCAGCGCTTCAACCTGTTCCCGCACATGACGGTGCTGGAAAACCTGATCATGGCGCCCATGCAGGTCAAGAAGATGTCGCGTCGCCAGGCCGTGTTGGTGGCCGAGAAGCTGTTGCAGAAGGTGGGCTTGCTGGACAAGATCGATGCCTTCCCCAACCAGCTCTCGGGCGGCCAGCAGCAGCGCGTGGCCATTGCCCGCGCGCTGGCCATGGAACCGAAGGTGATGCTGTTCGATGAACCGACCTCGGCGCTGGACCCGGAACTGGTGGGCGAGGTGCTGAGCGTGATGAAGCAGTTGGCCGAGGAAGGCATGACCATGGTGGTGGTGACGCACGAGATGGGCTTTGCCCGTGAAGTCTCGGATCGTGTCTTCTTCATCGACCAGGGCGTCATCATGGAAGAGGGACCGCCGCAGCAGGTGTTGGGCGAACCGGTGCATGAGCGCACGCGCGACTTCCTGCGCAAGGTGCTGTAAGCATCAATGAAGAACGCCGGGATCATTCCCGGCGTTTTTCATTTCTGCGGCCGCGCCGTCTCAGTGATGCGCCCCCAGCACGATGGCGCCCGCCGCAATCACCAGGCAGGACAGCACCCGTCGCAAGGTGAGCTTCTCACCCAGGAACAAGGTGCCGATCAAGAGCGCAAACAGCACCGAGGTTTCGCGCAGCGCCGAGACCATGCCCATGGGCGCCAGCGTCACGGCCCAGATCACGATGCCATAGGCCAGCAGCGACATGAGGCCGCCGCCCAACCCGATCCAGGTTTCCTTGTGCGACAGCACCACTGGCGAGCGGCCATGCTGGTAGTGGTAGATCACGGCCAGGGCGAAGCTGTCGGCCAGGAACAGCCAGCCGGCATAGGCGATGGCGTCGCCCGCCAGGCGCGCGCCGGTGCCATCGGTGATGGTGTAGGCGGCGATGAAGGCGCCGGTGGCCAAGGCCGCCAGCGGGGCAGACAGGTGTTGGCGACGGCGCATGGCGCGCAGGTCAGCCAGGCTGACGATGCCCACCGACACCAGCGTGATGCCGATGACGGTGTAGATGCCCAGTTGCTCGCCGGCGAACAGGGCCGCCCCCAGCGCCACCAGCAGCGGCGAGGAGCCGCGTGCGATCGGATAGGATTGGCCGAAGTCGCCGATGCGGTAGGCGCGGATCAGGAACAGGTTGTAGCCGGTGTGCAAGAGACCCGAGAGCAGGATGTAGCACCAGCTATCGACCTGCGGCAGCGGTCGCCACAGCACCAGCGGGATCGCGCCCAGGCCGGCGCCCAGGGTCATGAGCGATAGCGAGGCCAGGCGGTCGTGGCTGCTTTTGAGGAGCGCGTTCCAGGACGCGTGCAGCAGGGCGGCAGTCAGGACCAGGGCAATGACGGCCAGGTTCATGCGGCGGCCCCGTCATCCAGATCGACCACGCAACGCCATAGCGCATGGCCGGAAGCCAGGTATTTGCGCTCGAAGGGGGTGATGGGGGAGGCGGGCAGCCAGGGTTCGGCCTGGATACTGCGTCCGATGAGCTGGTTCAGGGCCGATATGAATTCTTCTACATAGATACGCCAGTTGCTGCGACATTCCAGCCGTCCACCGAGCGACAAGATGAAGGGAAACACCGCATGGCCATGCCAGCGTCGGGCCAGGTGACCGATCTTGGGCCAGGGGTTGGGGTAGAGCAGGTAGTGTTGCGCCGGGCGCAGACCGGCTTGTTGCGCCAGGCGCCAGTAATCGACCAGGTCGGCGCGCACGAAGCACAGGTTGTCCGGTTCCGGGCCATCCCAGTGGGTATGGCGGGCCAGACGGTCGGCCGACTGGTCGATGCCGATGACGAAGTGATCCGGGTATTGCGCCGCCAGGTGCAGGGTGGACAGGCCCACGCCGCAGCCGGTGTCGAGGATCAGGGGCGGCTCGCCTGCCGCGCACCAGGCTGCCATGCTGGCCTCGAAGGCGCGCAGGTTGTAGTCGGTCACGGGTTTGCGAAAAGGATGGACTGGGTCGGCGTGGCGCGCGACCAGGGCGCTCAGTTGGTCATGCACGCCGGTCTGGGCGCTGCGGATGGGCGAGGAATTCACGAAAAAAGAGGGCAGGGCGGCAAAGCGCCATTTTAAAGGACGGCGCACTCGGCTGTCCGATGGCAAGCTGACCAAAAAAAAGCGCCGCGCGGTGGGCGCGGCGCTGTGGCCTCGTTGGGCTGGCAGGACCGGATCAGTGCAAGGTCATGGGATGGCGCATCATCACGTCATAGCGGCTCAGGAAGTTGTCGATGTCTTCCATGGTCGGCTCGGACGCGATCAACTCCTGGACGTCCTTGCGGAACAGTTCGGCGGCCGGGCCATCGATGTAGATTTCACGTTGGCCGGACTTGTCCATGATCTCGTAGCCGCCGAAGCGCAGGGCTTCGTGGTCGGTGTCGGCACCGAATTCGACGACGCTGTACTGCTCACTGTTGTAGATCAGGTTCATAGTGACTCCTTATGCTGGAATACTGCTTCGAAAAGGAAGTGGCGCCTTCACTGTAAATTTCAAGACCCTTCACTTGGGCCGCGCCCTTGGTGCATTTCTGCTACTTCGATACAGCTCCCTCGGGGAACGCCGCGTCGCTTGCGCTCCTGAGTCTGGTTACGGCAGCCTGGCCGTAAAACTTTGATGCCGACCATGTTGCCTGGATGAATTGCCAACTCTTTGCTGCTTTTTTGCCGCCAGGCAGCTCCTGCCAGCCAAAAGTAGATGACAAGCCGCCGCGGAAGTTCATCCTGGATATTGCGGACGAGCAAGCCTTGCCATGGGTTCAGAATGCCGCTGTCGGAGCGAAAAGAACATCAGGAAATTTCTGACGCCGCCACATCCCCATGGGCGGCGCTGTCATGCCAATACAATACGATAGAGCCTACCAAAAGAAACGGGACCGCGTTGCGATCCCGTTTCTTTTGCTTCTGGCTGGTGGGCCCGCATGGCGAGTTTCAGTGATTCTTGCGCGCCAGCTTGCCTGGTTCCACGCCCAGTTGCTTGAGCTTGCGGTAGAGGTGGGTGCGCTCCAGGCCGGTACGTTCGGCCACGCGGGTCATGCTGCCGTTTTCGCGCACCAGGTGGTATTCGAAGTAGGCGCGCTCGAAGGCATCGCGCGCTTCGCGCAGCGGCAGGTCGAAGGAGATGTTGGCGGCATTGTCGGCCACCTGGCCGAAGGGCGCCGCTGCCGGGGCGCCCTGATGCAGCGCTTCGCCGCCCAGGGTGGGGGCGTAGGTGGTCGCCGGGGTGACGTGTTCCACATGCAAGCCATCGGTGGCACCATTGGCGACCGCCGCCACCGGGGCCGGGCGGTAGCTGGCCGGGCGCACCGCTTCGCGGCTGTGCGACAGGCCTTGCTGGACCGCCTTGAGCAGCTTTTGCAGGGCGATCGGCTTTTCCAGGAAGTTCAGGGCACCGATGCGGGTGGCTTCGACGGCGGTGTCGATGGTGGCGTGGCCGGACATCATGATGACCGGCATCGTCAACAGGCCATCGCGCTGCCATTCCTTCAACAGCGTCACGCCATCGGTGTCGGGCATCCAGATATCGAGCAACACGAGGTCGGGGACGCCGGCCTGGCGAAGCTCGCGTGCCTGCTGCGCGTTTTCCGCAGTGGTCACGACATGTCCCTCATCGCCCAGAATCTCTGAGAGCAATTCGCGGATACCCATTTCGTCATCGACGACCAGGATGTTAGCCATGTGCTGCTTTCCTCGCTGCTAGTTCATTGTCCAAGTTTTCGATCTTGTTCCGGGCCGGTAGGCTCGACGCGGCGTTAGCGAGTCTACCTTGATGAACTGCCGATCCCTGCCGGTGTGGTGCATTCGAATCTTGAGCCTGTCGACGTTTTCCAGAGAAAACTGTCTCTTAATCAATAGGTGCTAACTTTACCAGCAAAATTACAATTTTTGCGCCTCTCCCATCGGTACGATTCTGGATATCGATGCGACCGCCGTGTTCCTCGACGATTTTCTTGACCATGGCCAACCCCAGACCGGTGCCGCGGGCCTTGGACGTGACGTAGGGTTCGAAGGCGCGCGCCAGGATGGTGGGCGAAAAACCGGGGCCGTTATCCATGATGGACAGCCGCACGGCGGGTTGGCGCTGGCCATTGGTGCCGGCAATGTCGATCTGCTCGGTCAGCACGTCGATGCGGGGGGCTTGCTGGCCATCATCGGTGACTGCGTCCTGGGCATTTTGCAGCAGGTTGTGGATGACCTGGCGCATCTGGGTGGCGTCGCCCATGACCTTGCTCATCTCCGGTGCCAGGCGTGCATGGATCACGTCGCGGCCATCGCCGGCCAGGTAGAGGTTGAGGATTTCCTCGATCAGGGCGTTCAGGTCCAGCGCCACCGGCTTGGCCGGCGGGGTCTTGGCGTAGTCGCGGAAGTCGTCGACCATGCGCTTCATGGCCGTGACCTGGTTGACGATGGTGGTGGTGCCCTTGTCCAGGATGGCGGCGTCGGCCGGCATGAGCTTGTCGGCCAGGCGGTGTTGCAGGCGTTCGGCCGAGAGCTGGATGGGGGTCAGCGGGTTCTTGATCTCGTGGGCCAGGCGGCGTGCCACCTCGCCCCAGGCGATTGAACGCTGGGCCGAGATGACGTTGCTGATGTCGTCGAACACCACCACGTAACCCACGCCATTTTCCACCGGCAGGTGCGAGCCGCGTGCCAGCAGGGTCAGCTTGTCATGGTCGGGCTTGCCGCCCTGCTCATCGTTGGCGTCCAGCACCGCACCGGGCTGGCGCGACAATTCGAACTGGCGCTGCCAGTGCAGTCCGTCCGCCCCATCGCTGCTGTGCTGGGCTAGTTGCTCGGAGAAGGCGCGGATGATGGCCTGGGCGAACGGCGCCTGGCTGTCGATGGTCTGCAGGGGGGTGCCGATGTTGGCCGAGAAGTCGTAGCCGAGGATGCGACGCACCGAATCATTGGCGCTGACGATGTTGAATTGCCCATCCAGCACCATCACCCCGGCCGACATGTTGGCCAGCACCGATTCCAGGTAAGCCTTGGCGTTTTCCAGCTCGGCGCGGTTTTTTTCCACCGAGGTGCGTGCCTCCAGCAACTGGCGCGTCATGGTATTGAAGGATTGCGTGAGCGTGCCCAGTTCGTCGGAGGTACTGACGATGGGGCGCGGAGAGAGATTACCCTCGGCCACCGCCTTGGTGCCCTCGGCCAGGAGCAAGAGCGGCTTGGCCAGGTCGCTGGCGATCAGGAAGGCGCTGGCGATGGCGGCGAAGATGGCCAGCAGCAGCGTCAGGGTCAGCGTCACCAGGTAGATCTTGCGCAGGCCCGAGCGCGAGACTGAGCGCTGCTGGTATTCGTTGTAGGCCAGCCGTAGCGTCTCGGCATTGCTGGCCAAATAATCCGGCACCGGCTGCAGGATCTGTAGATAGCGCGTCTCGTTCTGCAGCGACATGCCGCGGCTGGGCGCCGGTATCAGCACCACCACGTGCAGTCGCAGGTTGCCATCGGAATCGGATTCGCCATTGGGGGGGCGGGTGTCATCGCTTTCCACCGCCGAAAAGGCCCGCGAGACCCGCGCCTGGCGCGTGGCCTGGGGGCTGGGCAGGGTAGGCGTGAGCGAGCCGATCGAGCCGCCCACCGTCCCCATCACCTGGCCATTGGCGTTGACGATGGTGATTTCCATGTTCTGGTCGCGCTGGCGCGACAGGTAGGTCACCTGTTCGGAGTCGCTCATGTCGGAGAGCTCCTGGGCCATGCCGCGGGCGCGCGAGACCAGGTCAGAGAGCGACGAATCCAGCGCATTGCGGCCCAGGTTCAGGCCGGATTCGAGCGCGGCTTCCATGCGCACGTCGAACCACGATTCGATGGAGCGCGAGACGAACTGCACCGACATGAGGTAGATCACCGCGCCGGGCACGATGCCCACCAGCGCAAACATCAGCACCAGCCGCGCCAGCAGCTTGGAGCCGAACTTGCCGCGCCGGTAGCGCTTGTAGAGGCGCCCCAGCAGCAGCAGCACCAGGCCCAGCAGCGAGATGGCGGCCAGACCGTTCAAGAACAGCAGCCAGGGATAATGTTGCTCGAAGAGGGCGGAGTTTTCGGAAGCCGAGGCCAGCAGGAAGAGCAGGATGCTGATCACGCCCCCGCCGACCACCAGCAGATAGCGTAAGGTGCGACTCATTCGGGTTTGTAGTTGAATTCGATCCAGTCGGAGGACAGGCGCCAGTCGCTGTTGTTGAGCGCATTGACCTGGAAGGGCTTGGGCAGCAGCGCCACATCCAGTCGCATCCGCAGGCCGACATGATAGGTTTCGCCAGCCTTGAGCGTGTTGTTGTCGGCGATGATCCAGCGCGGCGGGCGACGGATCAGCGTCAGGGCGTCATCCAGATTGGTGAAACTCTGCTGCAACTGGCCGCTGATGGCGGTGTGGTATTGCCGGGTCAGCACGTTATAGGACAGGCGCAGGGTACGGGTGGACGAGACGCTGGTCTCGTCGAACCAGTACCAGCGACGGCGGGTCAACTGGACTTCGGTGGTGAAATACAGCGGCACACCGCGCGAGAGCGCATCTTCCAGCCCGCGATTGAGATCGAAGTCATACGAGACCGAGAGCCGGTAGCCTTCATCGCTGGCTTCGATGCTGGCCTGGTTGACCGTAATTTCGGCGGCCTGCGCGGCCGAGCCGGTCAACAGCGTGCTAAAGGCTAGCAGCACCAACAGCCAGCGCAGCATGGCGCGCAGTAGCCGGCCGCAGCCAAGATACAGGCTGCTAGCGGGAATGGGGAAAGGGACCGATTGCGTCAAATTCATGCACCAGGTTTTTGGAACAGCGCATAGAACAGGCCATCGTGATCGGCATTGTCACTGGCGGTCGGCAACAGTTGACCTGGAGCGGGCAGCCGGATGGCATGGTTTTTCTGCGCGAAGGCGATCGCTTGCTGCTCCGATTCCTGGGGCCACAGCGAGCAGGTTACGAGCAGCAATTTACCATCCGGTCGCAGCATCTGCCAAAGCTTGTCCAAAATTTGCGAGGAAAGTGTTGCAAGCTGCGCGGTATCGGTCTTGCGACGCAGCCAGCGGATATCCGGGTGACGCCGCACGATACCCGAAGCGGTGCAGGGGACGTCGGCCAGGATGCGGTCAAACGGTTGGCCATCCCACCAACCATCCGCGCGGGCGTCGCCAGCGGTCAGGCGCGCCTTGAGCTGCAAGCGCTCGAGGTTCTCGGCGATGCGCTGCAGGCGGCGGGCATCGTGGTCCAGTGCCTGCAGTTCCAGATCGGCCAGCTCCAGCAGGTGGCCGGTCTTGCCGCCGGGGGCGGCGCAGGCGTCCAGCACGCGCATCCCATCGGCCACGTCCAGCAGCGGCGCGGCCAGTTGGGCGGCGGCATCCTGCACCGACACCACGCCCTCGGCAAAGCCGGGAATCTGTTGCACCGGCACTGGCTTGTCCAGTCGCACCGCGTAGGGGCCGACGGCGCGCGCGCCGATGCCGGCCGCCTGCAGCGTGGCCAAGTATTGCTCGACGCTGGCACGGCGGCGGTTCACGCGCAAGGTGAGCGGCGGCGGCTGGTTGCCGGCCAGCAGGATGGCTTGCCATTGCTCGGGATAGGCGGCCTTGAGGCGGTCGATCCACCAGGTCGGGTAATTCCAGGTGCCGGGCGGGGTCTTGCTGGCTTGCGGCATCAGCGACACGCGCTCGCGCAGGTAGCGGCGCAGGATGGCGTTGACCACGCCCTTGGCGAAATTCATTTCCTGGCTGATGGCCGCCGCCTGCACGGCTTGGTCGACCACGGTAAAGCTGTCGTAGCCGGCATCCTGTTCATCCACCAGCAGCGCCAGGGCGGTTACCAGCAGACCGTGCAATACCTCCGGCTGGGGCGGCTTGTTGGCCAGCAGGCTCAACAGGCTGTCGGTGAGGCCCAGATGGCGCATGGCGCGGTAGCTCAGGTCCTGGATGGCGCCGCGGGCCGGCGGCGGCGCATCGCTGCGCGCGAAAATCTGGGCCAGCGCCTGTGGCAGTGCCTGACCGGCGCGTACCGCAGCCACCGCCTGGGCGGCATAGGCCAACTGGTAGGCCAGGGAATCGGCCTTCACGCCGGGAGGGAGGAGAGAAATCTGGATCACGTCTTGGCTAGCTCTGGAAGGTAGGACAGCGCCCGTGTTGCGGCACAGCAATGGTCGATGCAAGGGACGCGGGCCGCCAGTGTACCAGCGGCCAATGCCGGGGCACAAAAACAAAACGGCTGCCGCGGTGGATGATCGCGGCAGCCGTCTTGTTTCAGGCCAGGGGGCGCAGGTACTTCAGACGCCCCACAGGATGTCGTAGTTGCCCTTCTTGGCTTCGCGCAGCATGTCCAGCAACGGATAGGCACGTGCCGAGAAGCTCACCGGTTCGATCTTTTCATGTTTGTTGTCGTCGATGTCGCCGTTGTGGTGGGCGTTGACGTCACGCGCCAGCGCTTCGGCTGCTTCGTGCGACTTGCTGGCATTGATCTGCTGTTCCAGCACGGCAATGGCTTCACCAGCCTCGGTGGCGGTGATCACCCCGCGGGCGACGTCCTTGTGCAGCAGGTCCAGGATGGGTTTGGCGTGCGACTCGTACATCACCACATCGGCAGCCGCTTTTGATTTGAAGGTGATCAGCATATTTCCTCAGGATCTTTGAAGTGAAAACGTTTTTTGGGGCGCGGCCGGGTCGACCAGGCTATGTTGGAAATGCGCTGCGGATTGCATCCGCATTTCTGCGGGGATACCCGTTTGGAGTGACGGGTAGCAACAGAAAACCCCGGCAGTCGGGATCTTGTCACCCGGCTCGACCCCGCTCAGCTTGGTTTGAAAGAGCTGAAAAAAGGTTCAATGGTTTTCCTCCTTGAAAGCTTTTTCATCCC
>NZ_BADI01000078.1:0-22690 GCF_000333555.1 Herbaspirillum sp. B65
GCCCCCGCCGCCATGGATATCCGCGCCCTGCGCTATTTCACCGAACGGTGCGCCTGAACAGTTTCAGCCGCGCCGCCGACACCTTGCACGTGACCCAGTCCACCGTCAGCAAGATGGTGCGCCAGCTGGAGGACGAGGTGGACGCACCCTTGCTGATCCGCGATGGGCGTCGCCTGCAACTCACCGATACCGGTCGCGTGGTGTATGAACAGGGCCAGCAGATCCTGGCCTCGATGCAGCGGCTCGACGCCGAGGTGCGCGATACCAAGGCGCTGCGCTGCGGCCGCCTGGAAATCGGCATCCCGCCCATGATCAACATCCTCTGCACGCCGGTACTGAAGGCCTTCCGCGAGCGTCATCCAGAGATTGCCATCGTGCTCAAGGAAGATACCGGCCCGCAGATCGAGCAGCGGGTCGCCAGCGGCGAGCTGGAAATCGGCATGACCGTGCTGCCGGCCGACCCCGACCTGGAATTGCAGACCCTGCCGGTGGCGCGCTACCCGATGTGGGCGGTGGCGCAGGCCGGCAGCTTCCAGAAGAACCGCGCCACCCTGCGCTGCGCCCAGCTCGATGGGATGCCGCTGGTGTTGTTGAACAATGAATTCGGCCTCACCCGCAGCTTGCGCGGTGTCTTCCGCGAGCAAGAGATTACCCCCCAAATCGTGGCCCAGAGCGCGCAATGGGACTGGCTGGTGGCCATGGCCTTGGCCGGCATGGGCGCGGCGCTCCTGCCCGAACCCTTCATCCACCGCCTGGCCAGCGACCAGTTGCAGGCGGTGCGGCTGGTGGAACCGGAAGTGCAATGGCAGGTGGCCTATGTCACGCGCGGCGCTTACCTGTCCCATGCGGCAAGGGCCTGGATGGACATCAGCGCTGAACTGTTTGCCGGTGGCCGGGGACGCAAGTAAGGCGTCTGGAGCGGCGCGTGCCGCGTGGTATCTTGTTTGAGTTCTAGTATTCCATCTGCGAATGCAAAATGGGAATTTAAGTCATGCTGTGCATGACTGCCTCTTCCTATACTGATCATGCCGATACCTGCCGCCCCTCCTCACCCGTGAAGGCGGAACCGGAATGACGTCATCGCGCTCGTGAGTGTGCGGGTGTCGGCCACCCTCCATGGTCCCTCCAGGCCCCCTGCCCTGCTCCGCCAGCCGTCTATCCAAGCACGATCATGCCGCCGCTCTTGTCGTCGCGTTTCTCGCTGTACCGTTTCCTGTTGCTCAACTATTGCCGCCGCTGCCGCACCCGCGTGGAACGCTGGCGTATGCAGTTTCCCCTGCGTCATGCCAATCTCTCCGAGGGCCTGCGCGCCGCTTGCGGGGCAGCGGCCATGCTGCTGCTGGGCGAGTGGCTGGGCAATCCCCTGTTTTCCTGGGCCGCCATCGGCGCCTTCCTGACCTGCCTGGCCGACAGTGCCGGCTCCAATCGCGCCCGCCTGGCCTCGATGGGCGGCTTTGCGCTGGCCTCCACCCTGGGCGGCATGGTCGCTGCCACCGCCGCCGGTTTCAGCGTGGAAGCGGGTTTGCTGACCATCATGGCGTGTGCTGGCGTGGCCGGTTTCTCGCGCATCTATGGTGCCGCTGCCGGGCTGGTATTGATGCTGGCCGCGGGCGTGTCGGCCATCATGGCCGATGCCCCGGTGGTGCTGTGGCCGCTGGCGCAAAGCCACGTGCTGATCTACTTCGGCGGCTGCCTGTGGGCGCTGCTGTTGGGCCTGACGGCTTGGCGCATCCACCCCTTTGCCCCGGCACGCCAGGCGGTGGCCCGCGCCTATGGCACCCTGGCCGAGCTGGCCGCCATCGCCGCGGCCAATGACCTGGATGACGTGGCGTATGCGGTTCATGCCGCCGAACTGGCGGCGCATACCCGCCGTCATGCACGCTTTGACATTGCCAGCGCCCATCGCGCCCTGGAAGCGGTGGCCGTGGAGCGTACCGAATCCCGCCGCCTGTACGAAAACCTGCTGGTGCGCCTGGCACGCGCCGAGGTGCTGCTCGATGGCATTACGGTGCTGGCCGATCTGCAGTTGACGCATTACCAGCCCGCCCACGCGCGCCAGCGCACCGCACGTGTGCTGGGCGCGATTGCGCGCCAGTTGCAGGCCATGCAGCGCGACATGCAAGGCGGCCAGGCGATTGCCGCCGATGACGATGCGCGCATCATGCTGCGCCTGCGGCAACTGGTGGCGCGCCTGCCCAGCGGCACCGGACGTCTGTTGCAGCAGGTCGATACGCCGCTGGCGCTGGGCGGCCAGGATCCGGCCGGCCTCAAGCAGGCCGCTCGCGTGGCCCGGCCACAACGTCGGGGTGTGGCGGCGCTGCTGCACCTGCTGGCTGCGCTGTGGCGCAAGGCCGCGCTGCATGTGCGCGCCGGTTCGGCCGAATGGCATCACGCCTGGCGCTGCGCCGCCGCCGCCGGTGCCACCTACCTGATCGTGCATCTGCTGGAACTGCCCTTCGGCTATTGGGCCACCATGGCCACCATGCTGGTAATGCAGCCGAGTATTTCTGATAGCTGGTCGCGCAGCATGGAGCGCGCCGTAGGCAGCGTGGTCGGTGGCGTGCTGGCGGTGGCGGTCTGCCTGGTGGTGCATTCGCCGCTGGGACTGGCGGTGCTGGTGTTTCCGCTGACGGTGCTGACCATGGCGCTGCGTCCGGTCAGCTATGGCCTGTATGCCACTTTCCTTACCCCGGTCTTCGTGCTGGTGGCCGATGTCGGTGGCGATCCGGCGCATGAGCTCAGCAATGCCGCCCTGCGCGCCGGCAACAACGTCATCGGCGCGCTGGTGGCGGTGCTGGCCAGTTACCTGTTCTGGCCGCGCCGCCAGCAGGACGATCCGCAGACCCAACTGCGCTGCATGGCCCAGCTCAACCTGGCCTATCTCTATGCCGCGCTCAGTGCCGCGCCTGCTCTACAGGACAAGCCGCGCATGGCGCAACTGCACGCGCACCGGCGTGACGCCTGTGTGGCCAATGTCGAGGCCGGGCTGTTGTTGCAGCGCCTGGCGCGCGAACGCGGCTGGCCCGAGCGCGACCATGGCCGGGGCCGCACCGCCGTGGCCTTGTCGCGGCGCCTGGCGGCGGCGGCCAGCCACCTGTGGGCGCATCCGCAAGCGGTCGCGCCGGAATTGCTGGACTGGTTGCAAGCCCTGGCGCAAGCGCTGCAGTCCCAGGATGGGCCGGCCCTGCAGCAGCTCACCCGCCAGCGCCCGGCACCAGTCCAACTGGCCCTGGCCGCCGCGGTGGAAACGGCTTGCCTGTTGGTCGGCACGCTGGAGGCAGCGGAACCACCGCCCGGCAATTAGCCCAGCTCGGAAACAAAACCGCCCTTCCCTGTTCGAACCGGAAAACGCCTTGCGCGTAGCCACCGGACAACATCAGACATGGAAGGGAAAGGATGAGCCTGGATCTCGGTTTTCTGTACAACATGAACGAAGGCCCGTTGCGCTCCGGCCTGATTGTGCTGGGCGTGGCCCTGCTGGCAATGCTGCTGGCGATCTTCCTGCATCGCATGGGCATCGCCCTGGTACGGCGTCTGGCACGAGGCCACCCCTTCACCACCACCGCTACCACCGTCACCTTCAATGCCAGCCGCGCCTGCGTGATGCTCTTCATGCTGCGCCTGGTACTGGCCGGCGCGCCTGACAACACCCCCGGGCTCACGCGCATTTCCTATCTCACCTCGGTGGCCTTCATCCTGGCGCTGACCTGGTTCCTGATGCGTTGCGTGAAGTCGGTCAGCCTGACTGTCATCAACCTCAATCCCTATGACGTGGCCGACAATCTCAAGGCCCGCCGCATCCTGACCCAGACCCGCGTGCTCTCGCGCAGCGCCTATTTCATCATTGCCCTGCTGGGCCTGGCCTTCGTGCTGCTGACCTTGCCCGGCGCGCGCCAGTTCGGCGCCAGTCTGCTGGCTTCGGCGGGCGTGGCCGGGATCGTCGCCGGTATTGCCGCCAAGCCGGTATTGGGCAACTTCTTTGCCGGTCTGCAGATCGCCTTTTCGCAGCCGATCCGCATCGATGACGTCTTGATCGTCAAGGGTGAATGGGGCCGCGTGGAAGAAATCACCGGTACCTTCGTGGTGGTCAGGATCTGGGATGAGCGGCGCATGATCGTGCCGCTGCAATGGTTCATCGAAAACCCCTTCGAGAACTGGACCCATACCTCTTCCACCATCCTGGGCACGGTCTTCCTGTGGCTGGACTTCTCGGTGCCCACGGCGGCCATTCGGGGCGAATTCGAGCGGGTCTGCCAGACCCTGCCCTTGTGGGATGGGCGGGTCTGCGTCATGCACGTCACCGACGCCAGCGAGCGCACCATACAGGTTCGCCTGCTGGTCTCGGCCAGGGATTCCGGCAGCGCCTTCGACCTGCGCTGCCAGATTCGCGAGCACATGATCAGCTTCATCGCCACCCACTACCCCGACGCCCTACCCCGCCTGCGCGCGGACGTCTCGGCACGCAACCGGCCCGACGCGCTCGATACCGTCATCGACGGGCCGCCGGGCGAGAAGGCGGCAGACTGAAATGGTCATTTTTTATGGCTCACAAACCTAACTATTTCAGGGCGGTGAATTTTTCGTGGAGGGGGAATTTGGCCGCCTATAACTCGTGCTTGTAGAGGCCATGCTGTCTTAAGTAAAAACTTAGAAAGTGAAATCGACGAATCTAAGGAATGGGAAGTCGATAACCTTAGAAAATGCAAATTTGTAAAAGACAAAGTCAGGCGGACCACACTACTTGCGACAGAGGGAGAGAATGTCGCTTTCGTGGGCCCGCCTGGGGAGAAACGCTGGCGTGGTAGCGGCCATTGCCGCCAGTGGATGTACTTACTGATTGGAGATGCTCAGTTCGCCATTGGCACGTGCCTGGACCAGCTCGGCGCGTACTTCATCACGGGTCTTGGTCGAGGCTACCGGCTTGACTTCCTGGTCGCGATCGCTCACCAGCAATTCGCCATTGGCACGCGCCTGCTTGAGTTCGGCGATCACGTCGGCACGGGTCTTGGTGGAGGTGAAACGGGTTTCGGCGGGATACGGAGCCTCGGCCATGGCGGCGCCAACGGCGGTGGTCAACAGCAGGCCTGCAAACAGGTTCTTGGCAATGTTCTTGGTGTTCATGATGCTTCCTTTGTGAGTGAGGAGATGAGTACATCAACCCGGGCCAACGCATGTGGTTCAGTCGTCGTGTGCTGTCATCGTGAAACCAAGTTTAGAGATCATCGGCGTTCGGATAAAGACGCGTAATCGGAATTCATCGTTCCGAATTTCAGAACAAGCGCAGCAATCATGGCAGGTTCATGGATGCGTTCATCAACTTAGAAAACCATTGAACTAAAACTTATAAATGGAAAATACAAAAACTTAGAGATGGTTTTTATTAAAGGAAGGTGGAAAAGAACGAAATACAGAGGGAAAACGGGAAGGAAAACAGAAGAGCGAATGGAGTAGAAAACTTAGAAAATGGCCGCATGAAAAAAACCAGAAGCGCGGCCAGAAAATGAAGAGTAAAACAGGAAGGTGAAAGCAGGACAGGCGGACCCCACTACCGGCGACCGAGGGGAGAGGGTGTCGCTTTCATGGGGCCCGCCTGGGGAGAGACTGACGCAGCGGGTTGGCCGCTGCGCTTGTTGCGCCTCCACCCGGCATGATGGCGCCGGGGTGGAAGAAGACTTGCGGATCGTCCGATTTACAGCGAGCGATCCGGGGCGTTGCTCACTGCGTTGCCTTGGCTACGGGCTTGTTGCAGTTCCTGTTGCACTTGCTGGCGGGTCAGGGTCGAGTGGAAGGGCTTTTCCACCGGATAGCGGTCGCTCACCAGCAGCTCGCCATTGGCGCGGGCTTGTTGCAGTTCGGCGCGCACATCGGCACGGGTCTTGGTGGAGACGAAGGGCTTGTCCACCGGATATTGGTCGGTCACCAGCAGTTCACCGTTGGCACGGGCTTGCTGCAGTTCGGCCACGACCTCGGCGCGGCTCTTGGTCGAGACGATCTGGGTCTCGGCCGGATACGGGGCTTCCGCCATGGCGGCGCCCACGGCGGTACTCAACAGCAGGCCTGCAAACAGGTTCTTGGCAATGTTCTTGGTGCTCATGATCGTTCCTTTGTGAGTGAGGAGATGCGCACTGCAAGCTGTGACTACGCTTGTGGTTCAGTCCTTGTGTGCTGTCATCGTGAAACCAAGTGTAGAGACCCAAGGCCGCCGGAAAAAGAAGACAAACCGGAATACATCATTCCATAAAGACGAACAATCAGTTTTTTCGATCCTGTGCTGCGATTTTTATATCGCAACTGCACATTAAAAAAGGAAAGATTGTGAAGAAAAAGGCGGTCGAGTTTCCGCAGTAAGCCTATGATAAATAAGGAATAAATCTAATCATTGGGCTTTTTCGGCTTGTTGTTCATTTCACATCTTTTGCGATGCCGCAAAGATTTTTTGGCGTAAGAGCGTCAAGATTCAAGGAACTTGTTCAATAGATTTGAGCAAGTTTTTCAGGCAAGTGTTGTATACGATCAGCTATAACGAAGCTGGCCGCGGCTGGCGCCGCGCCCTCACCCCCTGACAGGAGTCGTCCGATGAAAACCGCCCTCGCCCTGCGTCATGTGCTCAACGAAGACCTGGGCCAACTGGCCCCGCTGTTGCTCGGCAACGGCTACCAGATCCGCTATGTCGAGGTGGGAGTGGATGCCTTGGTCGATGTTTCGCCGCTGGATGCGGACCTGGTCATCGTGCTGGGTGGCCCGGTCGCGGTCTATGACAGCGAGGCCTATCCCTGGCTGCGCGCCGAAGTCGCCTGGTTGCGGGCGCGGATGTTGGAAGACCTGCCGACGCTGGGCATCTGTCTCGGTGCGCAGTTGATGGCAGCGGCCTTGCACGCGCGTGTCTATCCCGGTAGCTGTGGCAAGGAAATCGGCTGGGCCAGCTTGCAGCCCGGCCAGCATCTGGACGATTCGCCCTGGTTGCGCGAAGTGGTGGAGCAGCAGACCCCGGTGCTGCATTGGCACGGCGATACCTTCGACCTGCCGGCCGGGGCGCGTCACCTGGCTGCATCGGCCAGGTATCCGCACCAGGCCTTTGCCTGGGGGCGCCATTGCCTGGCGCTGCAATTCCACCCGGAAGTGGACGTGCGCACGGTGGAGCACTGGCTGGTCAGTCACGCCCATGAGATTGCCCACACGCGCGACATCAGCGTGGCGCGCCTGCGTGCCGACGCAAAGCGTCACCGCCCCCAGTTCGAAGCGGCCATGCGGCGCTTCTGGCAGGGCTGGCTGGACAGCCTGCCGGGCGCGCAACAGGGCATCACGCAGCGGCGCCGTCGCGCCTGACTACGGCCCCCGGCTCCGCCCGGATCTGGGCACACCCACACCCAGCAAAGGGGGCAACGCGGCAGCCAGGGCATCGATCACGGTGCGTATCCGCAAGGGCAAGTGGCGCGTCGGTGACCAGGCCAGATGCATATCGATGGTGGCGAAGGATTCCTCGGGCATCAGCTTGACCAGTCGTCCCGCCTTGACGTGTGCGCTGATAAGCCAGCACGGCAGGTGCGCCAGTCCGGCCCCGGCGACGGTGGCCGCGGCAATCGCTTCGAGATCGTCGAAGTGCAGGCGGCTGGTCACCGGTGCCATGCGCACCTTGCCTTCTTCATCCCGGATCGGCCAACCTGCTGCCTTGCCATAGAGAATGGCGTGATGGCGTGCCAGGTCGCTGAAGTGGCGCGGCCGGCCGTGATCGGCCAGATATTGCGGCGAGGCGCACAGCATCATGGTCTGCACGCCCATCTTGCGCGCCACCAGATGGCTGGTATCGGGCAAGGGGCCGCTGCGCAGCACCAGGTCCACGCCTTCCTCGACCAGGTCGACCCGACGATCGGTGAAGGAGGCCGTGATATCCAGTTGCGGCCAGCGCCGCGCCAGTTCCACCAGCACCGGTGCCACGCACATGCGCCCGAACAGCACCGGGCTACTGATGTGTACCCGTCCCGTGGGTTCGCATCGCCCTTCGGCCACCAGCGCCTGGCCGCTTTCCAGTTCTTCCAGTGCCCGCAGGCAGCGCTGGTAATAGGCGCGCCCTTCCTCGGTCAGGCTCTGGCTGCGTGTGTTGCGCAGGAACAGGTGCACGCCCAGTCGTTCTTCCAGGCGCGCAATGCTCTTGCCCACCGCTGAACGCGACAGGTGCAGACGCTGTGCTGCGCGGATGAAACTTCCCGCCTCCACCGCCTGGATGAAGACGGCAATGCCATTGAAGCTATCCATGGATTCTCCTTTGCCAGGCGGGATTGTGCACCGCCCCGGCAAGCATTGGCGAAATCAGCGCTACAAAGCAGGGAAAAATCGTCGCCACTACGATGTTGGTGCGGCCCATAGACTGGTGTCCTGTTCGCAGTTCGACGTGAGCCCTTGGTCTCACGCACGACCTATCACCATCACCTATCGTTCGCACAAGGAGCAACCATGGACCAGACCATGCGCCGTTGGCGCCTGCATCAATTCGGCAAGCAGCACCTGCAACTGGAGACCCTGCCCATCGAGCAGCCGGCACCCGGACAGATTCTGGTGCGCGTGCGCGCCGTTGCGCTCAATTACCGGGACAAGATGAATATCGATAGCGGCAGCGGCGGCCCGCAAGTGCAGCTACCTTTCACGCCCGCCTCCGACATGGCGGGTGAAGTCGTGGCGGTGGGCGCTGGCGTGCGCCGCTTCGCGCCGGGGGCACGCGTCATCTCTACATTCTGGGGCGGCTGGCTGGACGGCCACTGGCCGCCGCAAGCCCTGGCCTTGGGTGCACCGGGTCCGGGGATGCTGGCCCAGTACGTGCTGCTGGATGAGGACTGGGCCGTGGCCGCACCGCTCACCCTGAGTGATGCCCAGGCCAGCACGCTGCCCTGCGCCGGTCTCACTGCCTGGACCGCCCTGATCGAACACGGCCAATTGCGCGCCGGCCAGACGGTGGTATTGCAGGGAACCGGTGGCGTGGCGCTGTTCGGGCTGCAACTGGCGGCCGCACATGGTGCGCGCACCATCGTCATTTCCGGCGATGCGGGCAAGCTGGAGCGCGCGCTCGCCATGGGCGCCACGCACGGCATCCTGCGCAGTCTTCATCCTCAATGGCAGCATCAGGTGCGCGAGATGACCCAGGGCCGTGGTGCCGACCACGTGCTGGAACTGGTCGGCGGCGAGAACGTGGAACGCTCTCTGCAAGCGCTCACGCAAGGCGGTCGTCTGTCACTGATCGGCTTGCTGGGCGACATGCGGCTGCAGGCGTCGAGCATCCCGCTGCTGCTGGGGCGCCAGAGCATCCAGGGCATCGGCGTGGGTCATCGCCGTGCGCTGGAAGATCTGGTGCGTGCAGTCGATCAGTTGGGCCTGGTGCCGATGGTCGAGCAGGAATATGGATTTGCCGAGTTGCCCGAGGCGTTGGCGCATCTGGAACGCGGCGCCTTCGGCAAGGTGGTAGTACGGGTCGATGGCTAGGGCCTGTTCCTGCTTGTTACGATTGCTTGCATCGTTCACCATCGCTTGCATTTCTGTCCGAACCTTCATGCAGGTAACGCGTTCAGAGCAACACGTATGACGCAACATCGCGTGGGATGTGGGTATGCACACCCGACAATTTGCGTCATCGCGGAAGCGCGGAATCAGACCTTGTCCGACATAGCGCAACAGCCAGCTTGCCTATAGTAGCGACACGGATCACCACTGGTCCCGCATCCTGTTTCTCGATATCGAAGCCACGGGCTTTCCGATAAACACAACGCAAGGAGGTACCCATGAAGACTCGTCATATCCTGATCTCGACCCTGTTCATGGCCCTGGCCGGTAGCGCCATGGCCCAGAATGCCCCGACCAGCGGCAATGCTGTGGACGCCGCCCCGGGCACTTCGATGAACTCGGCGACGACGCCATCAGCCGTGCCGTCCAACGACCCGTTCGTCCAGAAGCGCCAGGCCGATGCCGATGCCAAGGCCGAGTACAAGGCCCAGAAAAAGGCTGCCAAGCAAGAATACAAATCCGATAAGAAGGCTGCCAAGGCACAACTGAAGCAGGAAAAGATGGAGTCCACTGCCCAGCGCAATGAAGCCCTGGCGACCACTCCCAAGATCAAGACCGACCCTACGCACTGACGTTTGAGTGGGATGCGGTGATGAAGCGCCCCGGCTGCGGCCGGGGCGTTTTATTTTGCGTTGTGGACGTCACCTCGACGGTGTTGCTCGCGACTGAATGATTGAACGGGACAGGCTCTAGAAAGGAAAGGGCAAAACGCCGACGCAGCTAGTTGCTCTTGAAGCGTCCCAGCACTGAATTGGCCTGGTGCAGGAAGGCGCGCGGATGCACCTCGACCAGTTGCTCCAGCGCCGGCAACATGCGTTCCAGGGCAATGGTGAGCGCAATGTCGCTGATCTCCTCGCCCCACAACACCTTCTGTACGAAGGCGGCCGGGCCGATCTCGGCGATCAGGCTCATGCTCATCTGGCGCTCCAGGGTATCGAGGCGCGGGCCGAAGGTCTGGTCGAAGATGCGCATGATGGCCTCTTCCAGTTCGACCCATTGGACTTGGTGGGCGGTCTGGTCGAGATCGTCGGCATGGTCGGCGGCATCTTGCTGGGCCTGTTGCAAGGAGACGGGATCAATGGGGGCCGGCATCTGGCTATTGTCGATGAGTGCGCTGGCTTCGCCGGCCATGCGGCTCAACTGTTGCACGTGCAGCGTCAATGCACTGATTTCGGCCAACAGGCTGCGCAGCGGCATCTGCTGCGGCATGTCGGATTCGGCTGGACCTGCTGAAGGTGGAGTCATGTTGTGGTGGTCGTTCAGGCCGCCAAGGCCAGTCCCATGCAAGCTGCTTGAATCGATCGTTGCGGCGCCGCCACTCCTTTGCGCAGGGTTCGCCCGGCTCTAGCGGTCCGGTTTGCAGCGCGCGGCATTAATTTCCATGCGGAAACAAAACGAAGTATAGTGCGCTGCAATAATTTACGCATGGAAAATTCTGTGAGATTCGGCGAAGAAGCGACACATTCGACGGATTTATTGTCTAGATAATAAAAGAAAAACTGCGTGTTGCGTTTCTTTTATTGCCAATAATATAACACTTCCGCGAGGATTGCCCAGCTTGTCCTGCGACATAGGGGCGCAACGCCCGCCGTCCAGGCGCAGTGGATTGCCTCTGCCCGAAGTGACAATCACTTCAGTCAGGCAGTCATCAGGGTGAAGCAATATAATGAGAATCGTTACTGATCCCTGCCAAGAATAAAAACCATGCGTCTTACAGAACTAGCCAAGGGCGTCGCCGCCATCGTTGATCACGTCATCGACTTGCATACGTCCGATCCCGTTGCCGCGCGCCTGCGCGACCTCGGTTTCGTGCGCGGAGAACTGGTGCGCATCGTTGCCAGCGCGCCTTTTGGCGGTGACCCCATCGTGGTGCAGATCGGCTCGACGCGCTTTGCGTTGCGGCGCGCCGAAGCCGAGCGGGTCACTCTGCAGGCCTCGGATGTCGAGGGAGTAGCCGCATGAAGGGCGCAGCACTCAATATCGCCCTGGTGGGCAATCCCAACTGCGGCAAAACGGCGCTGTTCAACCAGTTGACCGGTGCGCGCCAGAAGGTGGCCAACTACGCCGGGGTGACGGTGGAGCGCAAATCCGGCGCCTTCACCGCCCCTTCCGGCCGCCAGGTGCGCGTGGTCGATCTGCCGGGCGCCTACAGCCTGCAATCGGTCAGCCCTGATGAGCGTGTCACGCAAGCGGTGCTGCAGGGCCGTTATCCGGGCGAGGCCGTGCCCGACCTGATCGTGTGCGTGGCCGATGCCACCAATCTGCGCCTGCATCTACGTTTCGTGCTGGAAGTGCGGCGCCTGGGGCTGCCTATGGTGCTGGCGCTGAACATGATGGATGCCGCTGCCCGCCGCGGCATCCGCATCGATGTGGCGGCACTGTCGCAGCGGCTGGGGATGCCAGTCATCGAGACCGTGGCGGTCAAGCGTGGCGGTGCGCGCGCGCTGGTGGACGCCATCGATGTCAAGCAAGTGCCTGCTGCGGCAACGCTGGCGCCCATCGATGACCTGCACGTCGAGGTGCGCGCCATCCTGGCCGCGACCGTAGTGATGCCGGCCGCCACCGACCGTCGCGACGATGCGATCGACCGGATCGTCCTGCATCCGGTGCTGGGGTTGCTGGTGCTGGCGTTGACCATGTTCCTGGTATTCCAGGCCGTCTATGCCATCGGCAAGCCGATGACCGATGCCATTGCCGATGGCTTTGGCACCCTGGGTGGCGTGGTCGGCGAGTGGTTGCCGGAAGGTCCGCTGCGCGGACTGGTGACCGATGGCCTGCTGGCCGGGCTGGGGACGGTGCTGGGTTTCCTGCCGCAGATCCTGGTGCTGTTTTTCTTCATTCTCTTGCTGGAAGAATCGGGCTACCTGCCGCGTGCGGCCTTCGTGCTGGACAAGCTGATGGTCTCGGTGGGTTTGTCGGGGCGTTCCTTCATTCCCCTGCTCTCCAGCTTCGCCTGTGCCATTCCGGGCATCATGGGGACACGCAGCATCACCGATCCGCGGGATCGCCTCGCTACCATCCTGGTAGCGCCGCTGATGACCTGCTCGGCGCGCCTGCCGGTGTATGCGCTGCTGATCGGTGCCTTCATCCCGCATCATCCGGTGCTGGGCATCTTCAACCTGCAGGGACTGGCGCTGTTCTGCCTGTATGTGGCGGGCATCGCGGCGGCCATGCTGGTAGCCTGGGTGGCCAAGCGCATCGGCCGCTCGCGCCAGGAGCGCGCACTGTTGATGGAACTGCCCTCCTATCGCTTGCCGCACTGGCGCGATATCGCGCTGGGCCTGTGGGAGCGCGGCGCGATCTTCTTGAAACGCCTGACCGGCGTGATGCTGGCGTTGACGGTACTGATGTGGGCCATCTGCACCTTCCCGTCCCCACCTGCCGATGCCACGCGGGCGGCCATCGATTATTCCATCGCCGGTTATATCGGCCATAGCCTGCAATACCTGTTTGCACCGCTGGGCTTCAACTGGCAGATCAGCTTGTCGCTGATCCCGGCCTTCGCCGCTCGCGAAACTGCCGTGGCCACCTTGGCCACCGTCTATGCGGTCGGTGGCGAAGAAGGTGCAGCGCTGCAACAAGCGTTGGCGACGCATATCTCCCTGGCCAGTGCGCTGTCGCTGATGGTGTGGTTCGCCTTTGCGCCGCAGTGCATGTCGACGCTGGCCATCATCCGCCGCGAGACGCAATCCTGGCGCCTGGTGGCGCTCTCCTTCGGCTACATGTTCGTACTGGCCTACGTGGCGTCGTTCCTAACCTATCGCATCGCAGGATGGCTGGCATGAATCACTTATGGTGGCAATACGCGGTGATCGCCGCACTGGTGGCGGCCAGCCTGGGCTATATGCTGCGCAAGCTGGCCCCGGCCCTCAGTTGGCGCTGGCAGGCCAGGCTGGCAAGTTGGTTGTTGCGGCGTCACGCCGGGACATGGCAGGCGCTGGGGCGCCGACTGTTGCCGCCGGCCAAGGCCGGAGGATGTGGCGGTGGCGCCTGTGATGGGTGTGGCGACAGCGGCGATGCGTTGCCGCCGCTGGAACAGAAGATCCAGTTCCATCGCCGCCGCTGAGGCCCCCGGGCCTGTTCAGTGCAGCTCTTCGGCCTCGAAGCCGGCCACCCGCAAGGCTTGCAGCACCTGCGCCAGATGCGCACGGCCGCGGGTCTGCAGCACCAGCTCGATATCCACGTTCTGTGCCGCCAATAGCGTAAAGGCGCGCTGGTGGTGCACTTCATCGATATTGGCGCCGGCTTCGGCGACGATGCCGGTAATGCGTGCCAGCGTGCCGGGCACGTCGCGCGAGCTGACCTTTACGCGCGCCAGGCGTCCGGCGCGCACCATGCCGCGTTCGATGATGGCCGTCAGCAGCAATGGATCGATGTTGCCGCCCGAGAGCACCAGCCCCACTCGCTTGCCACGGAAGCGGTCGGGATAGCGCAGCAGCGCCGCCAGTCCAGCCGCACCGGCCCCCTCCACCAGGGTCTTCTCGATTTCCAGCAGCATCAGCACGGCCTGTTCGATATCGCCTTCATCGACCAGCAGCAGCTCGTTGGCTTCGCGCGCGATGATGGCGCGCGTGAGCGTGCCTGGCGTGCCCACGGCGATGCCCTCGGCGATGGTGCTGGCGCCCACCGGATGTTCGGTACCCTTGACCGCATTGACCATGGTCGGGAAGCGCCGCGTCTGCACCCCCACGATCTCGATCTCCGGCTTGAGGGCGCGCGCGGCCACGGCCATGCCGGCCAACAGACCGCCGCCGCCGATGGCCACCACCAGGCAATCCAGGTCCGGCACTGCCTGCATCATCTCCAGCGCCACCGTGCCCTGGCCGGCGATGATGGCTTCGTCGTCATAGGGATGGACGAAGGTCAGGCCCTCGTTCTCGGCCAGTTCATAGGCGTGGGTGCGGGCCGCTTCCAGGGTGTCGCCATGCAACAACACGTTGGCGCCGAAGCCGCGCGTGCGCTCGATCTTCACGCCCGGCGTGAAGCGCGCCATGACGATGGTGGCCGGCAAGCCCAGCCGTTGCGCATGATNAGCCACGCCCTGGGCATGGTTGCCGGCGAACCATGGCACACCCCGCGTGCGCCCGCGTCACTGGCCGCAACGTTCACCATCCTGTTTGCAGCACCGCGTTTCTTGAAAGAAGCGGTGGAATTGCAGGTTCTCCGACTTTGAAGAAAACTGGGCCCCCCACTATCTGGAACACGGGCGTTGATCCCCGCAGGGGGTCTTCCAGGATCTTGGCTTGAACCCCTGGGCCCCGGCTTTGAATTTCCTTAAACCTTGTCCTTGCTAAAATGAAAAACCAATGGCCGGGGTTGTAACCATTTCTGGCATGTCAGGTGCAAGGATGGCGGGAAATCGAAGTTTGGCTTGCGCTGGCTTGTGAAAATCGAAAACCGGGCCCACAAATTCTTGCCGTTTTGTTGATAACCCTGATCGTGCAAATTGCAGTCAAGACAACACAAAATTTCTTTGCGAGTGGCCATTGAAGTCCGCCTTTGGGCCGACTAGAGTGAAGACTCGTCGCGTCGTCAGCGCATTGTTCCTGACTTCAAGCCAGCAGGCGCGGCACCCGGAAGCGCCCTTGCGGCCTTCTCCCGCACGCAGACCCGATCAGCCTCAGCAGTTCTCACCAAGGAGATACCCATGAGCATGGCCACCCGGCACCCGGATGTCAGATCGTCCCCGTCCCTTCCACCCCTACCCGGCATTGCTGCCAGCCCCGCGCGCGAGCGTTCGCGTTACCAGCAACGTACCGCCCCCTTGCTGTTGCGGCTGGTTGAACTGGACCCGCGCGAAGTGGTGGAAGGCGTCATGACCCCCAACGGCTACCTGACCGCCGAGGTCACCCCGGTGGGCCCCATGCGCGAGGCTTGCCCGCATTGCGAAGGGGTGGCGCTGCAACTGGTGCTGCGGCATCACCACGTCAAGCGCAGCCACCTGTTCTGCCGCAGTTGCACGCGGGTGTATGACGCGCTCAATGAGAGTGGGTATTCGGTGTTGACCGTTTGAAGGGCTTGTTTGTCGTGTGCAGGGCGCTGCTGCAACGTGGCGCCCTGTTTATTTTTCTGAATGTGTACATGCCTTAGAGCTTGTAGGGAACACGTACCCCTGGATCATCAGCAGGGAAATCCTTGGTATTGCGAGATACCAAGAGCAGGGAGTGCTCCTGTGCAGATGCCCATACAATGGCATCCGGCAGGCGGATTCGCCGGCGTTGCCGGATATGTACCGCGCGTTCTGCCACTGAACTATCCAGATTGATCAGGTGAAATGATGAAAGCCAGGAACGTAGGGCATCCTCGTTTTCTTCCGAGGCGCCAACCATCACTTCCATCCAGGTCACGATGCTGATGGCGCGGTATTCATAACGTGCCAGCTCCCTTTTGGCAACGGCAATGCCATTGAGATAATCGACCAGGATATTGGTATCGAAGAGTGCGTTTACCATTCTGCACGCAACTCCTTTTGGTAATCCAGGCCATCTACCTTCTTCTTTTTCCAGATGCCGAAGACTTCGGCATTATGTTCCAGCTTGTGTTGAGTGATGTAGGCGGCAATTGCCTCCCGTATGATGACTGCACGCGGACGCTGCTGACTTTCGACGATTTGAGTCAGGTCTGCCAATTGCGAATCCGGGATATCCACCAGGATGCGGCTCATCGTAGGCTCCATAGTTGATGAATGATATACATATCATATATCATCCATAGAAATAGATGGACGAACATTCTCTAGAATGCTTGACTATTTTGCGTACTGGCACAGTAGAATCAGTCCCCTCAACGCAACAAAAGACAAACCAATGGACTACGCCTACAAGCTCATGACCTCCCCGGCCGGTTTGCTCAAGCTGGTGGCCAAGGGCGATCACTTGGCGGCCATCCTGTGGGAAGACGACGATGCCCTGCGCGTGCGCCTGGGCGAGATGGTGGAAGATGAAGACCGTCCGGTGCTGCTGGAGACCGAGCAGCAACTGCGTGACTACTTCGCCGGTGAGCGCGAGAGCTTCGATCTGCCCTTGCATTTCGAGGGCACCGAATTCCAGCGCCAGGTGTGGTCGGCGCTGCTGGATATTCCCTACGGCCAGACCCGTACCTACCTGGATATCGCCCGCCAGCTCGGCAACGAAAAAGCGGTGCGCGCGGTGGGGGCGGCCAATGGGCGCAATCCCATTTCCATCATCGCGCCCTGCCATCGCGTCATTGGTTCGGGTGGCGAGCTGACCGGTTTTGCCGGTGGCCTGCATGTGAAGAAACTGCTGCTGGCCATCGAAGGCATTTCCACCGAGGGCCGCGACATCGGCCAGGTCATCGACCCGCGTCGCAAGGCGCAGTCGCGGCGGCGCGAAGATCCGAATCAATTGTCGCTGCTGTAAATGATATAAATCATTTATATGGATGGGTGGCGCTGCTTTTCCGGCCTACTTTTTAGTGCGGCTCCTCAGCGCTGCATTCCCCACTTCTTCACGGTCACCCGTTCCAGCGTATTGAAGACCAGGTTTTCCACCAGCAGACCGATGAGGATGACCATCGCCAGTCCGGCGAAGACCTTGTCGGTGTAGAGCTCGTTGCGGTTCTGGAAAATGTACCAGCCCAGTCCACCCTGGCCGCTGGTGGCGCCGAAGACCAGCTCGGCGGCGATCAGCGTGCGCCAGGCGAAGGCCCAGCCGATGCGCAGACCGGCCAGGATCGAGGGCAGGGCCGCCGGTACCAGTACCTGCAGCACGAAGCGCAGGCCGTGCAGGCCATAGTTGCGTCCGGCCATGCGCAGGGTGTCCGATACCCCCAGGAATCCCGCATAGGTATTGACCGCCAGTGCCCACAATACCGAATGCACCAGCACGAAGATCAGGCTGCCCTGACCCAGTCCGAACCACAGCAGGGCAATGGGCAAGAGGGCAATGCCGGCAGCGGAATGAACATCGAGGTCAGCGTGCCCAGCAGGTCGCGCCCGAATTGGGTCGACACTGCCAGCGTGGTCAGCACGAAGGCCGCCACGATGCCCAGGAATAGGCTTTCATCAGCACCTGCAGCGAGAGCCAGGTCTTGCCGAACAGTTCGCCACTCTGGATGCCATCGACGAAGGCCTGCGCCGTCTGCAGGAAGGTCGGCAGCAACAGGTCATTGTTCTGCCAGCGCGCCACGCCTTCCCATACCAGCGCCAGCAACAGCAGGATGGCATCCTTGCGCACCCAGCCCTGTTGCCAGACGCGCTGCGGCAGCGAGAACTGACGTTGCAGGACCAGGCCGGGCAGGGGCGTGAGCGGGATTTCGTATTCGTCGCGGATCGGGGGCGTCTGGGGCATGGCAATGTTCAGTAGTTCAGTAGGAGAAGCGGACGTCGCTGAAGTTGATGGCAGGTTGCGGCGCCGGCGCGGCACTGCCCTCGCCGTCTTCGAACAGCAGGCGATGGATGCGCTGCGCAGTCTGCTGGAAGCCCACGCCGCCCAGGCTGCCCAGGTCGTACTGGTGACTGTTGATCTCGGCGCGCACGCGGCCCGGATGGGGCGAGAGCAAGAGGATGCGGTTGCCCACCACCAGCGCTTCTTCGATCGAATGGGTCACGAAGAGCAGCGTGAAGCGCACCTCTTCCCACAGCGCCAGCAATTCTTCCTGCATCTTGCGCCGGGTCAGCGCATCGAGTGCGGCGAAGGGTTCATCCATCAGCAGCATCTTGGGTTGCATGGCCAGAGCGCGGGCAATGGCCACACGCGCCTTCATGCCGCCCGACAGGGTATGCGGATAGGCGTTCGCAAAGTGCGCCAGGCCGACCTTGTCCAGATAGTGGCGGGCGCGCTCGGCGGCTTCGCGCTTGCCCAGGGTGCGCGAGGCCAGCAGCGGGAACATCACGTTGTGCAATACCGTCTTCCAGGGCGGCAACTGGTCGAATTCCTGGAATACCACGATGCGGTCCGGCCCCGGTTGCCGCACCATCTGTCCGTCCAGGCGGATCGCACCGGCGGCCGGTGGCAGGAATCCGGCCACCGATTTCAACAGGCTGGACTTGCCACAGCCGGAAGGTCCGAGCAGCACGAAGCGATCGGCCGTATGGACATCGAAGCTGACCTCGTGGGTGGCCTGTACCACCGCCGTGGCGCTGCGGTATTGCAGGCTGACGCGCTCGACCTGCAACAAGGGCTGGTGCAGGTCGGAAGAAATCTTCATTAGCATCGATGAGCTCCTTGGGCCAGCGCGCGCATCTCAGCTTCCCCCCTGGATGTGCACATCATCGAAGAAATAATCCTTCACCGAGGCCGGTTTATTCTTGATGGCGCCCACCCGGTGCATGAACTCGGCCAGGCCATAGGTATTCTGCGGGGCGATCTTGAATTGCACTTCCGGGTTCTTGATGATCTGCAGCAGCAGCTTGCGGTCGGTATTGCCCTGGCTGATCTTGAGATAGATGTCAGCGGCCTTCTCCGGGTTGGCGGCGATGAAGCGGGCAGCCTCATCGAGTGCGCCCAGGAAGGCGCCATAGGTCTTGGGGTTGTCCTGGCGGAATTTCTCGGTGGCGTACAGTACCGTGGCCGAAGAGGGGCCGCCCAGCACGTCATAGGAGTTGAGCACGATATGGGCATTGGGATTGCCGGCCAGCTCCTGTTCCTGGAACGGCGGGTTGCCGAAGTGGCCGGTGATCTCGGTGCCGCCGCTGATGATGGCCGCCGTCGCATCCGGGTGCGGCACCGCGATGCTGACCTTGTCCAGGCGGTTGTATTGGGCATCGCCCCACAGCTTGGCCGAGGCCAGTTGCAGTACGCGCGACTGCACCGACACGCCCACCGCCGGCACGGCGATGCGGTCCTTGTCGCTGAAGTCGGCAATGGTCTTGACCTTGGGATTGTTGCTCACCAGGTAGTAGGGGAAGTTGCCCAGCGAGGCTACGCCGCGCACGTTCTGGCGGCCACGGGTGCGGTCCCAGATGGTCAAGAGCGGCCCCACGCCGGCGCCGGCGATATCGACCGAACCCGACAGCAGGGCGTCATTGACGGCCGAGCCGCCGGAGAGCTTGAGCCACTGGACCTTGATATCGACACCCGCGGCCTTGCCATGCTTTTCGATCAGTTGCTGGTCCTGCGCCACGTTCAAGAGCAGGTAGACGATGCCGAACTGCTCGGCGATGCGTAGCTGACCTTCGGCACGCGCCAGCAGCGGCGCGCCCAACAGTGATACGGCCACAGTAGTGGTCAACAGACGCCGCAGGCGCCCCTTGGCAGAGAGTTTGGTGGTCATGGTGTCCTGTGCGGTGGAGGCCGGTACAGCAAATCCCATGGAGGATCCGGCAGGAAGTGGCTTAGAACCGTTGAATGGAGAAATTGCGGTTCTTTATTCGTTCGGAGTATATAAAGGGCAGGGCAGAAAGAAAAATTCGATTACCGCATATCCATATGCAGCTGGCGTATGGGCGGCAAAGCCTTGTCCAACGTGGGTTACAGCCGAAATGAAGGATTTTTCGCAAGGACGATTCCGCAACCGCGTCCTTGCCCGGCTGTCAAGTTCTGCACGTGAAGCAAGAGGCGGCCACGCAACGTCAGGATGACGTCAGCGGCATTTTGAGCGCACCACGGGTAGAGTGCGATAAAGTACGCCTCCTGCCCGGACGGTGGTCGGACCTCTTTGCCGAGAGGTCCATGCTGACCCTGGATCGCTGTCCGCCGGCACTCATTTGAAGAAGCAAAGGGAGCAAGATGAGTTCATCTCACACCAATCCAAGCCTTTCCCTCCGGTCCCGCAAATTCCACATGATTACCCTGGCGGCGCTGGGTGTGGTGTTTGGCGATATCGGTACCAGTCCGTTGTACGCCTTGAAGGAATGTTTCAGCCCCGACCACGGTATCGCCTTTTCTCCGGGCGCGGTGCTGGGCATTATCTCCATGCTGTTCTGGGCCATCACCATCGTGGTCACCATCAAGTATGTGATGTTTGTGCTGCGCGCCGATAACAACGGCGAAGGCGGCGTGCTGGCCTTGATGGCCTTGTCGCTACGTTCAGCCGTCTCGGGTTCGCCACGGGCCAAGCTGTTGTTGATGCTGGGCGTGTTCGGTGCCTGCATGTTCTATGGCGACGTGGTCATCACCCCGGCCATCTCGGTGCTCTCGGCGGTGGAGGGGCTGGAAATCGCCGCGCCGTCTACCGCGCACGTGGTCATTCCGCTGACCCTGGTGATCGTGGTGGTGCTGTTCCTGATCCAGCGCCACGGTACCAGCGTGGTGGGGCGCTTCTTCGGGCCGGTGATGTTCCTGTGGTTCTTCTCGCTGGCGTTGCTGGGCCTGTACAACATCACCAAGGCGCCGGAAGTGCTGGTGGCGATCAATCCCTATTACGCCGTGCATTTCATGGCCGAGCACTCGCTGCAAGCCTTCATCGTGCTGGGCTCGGTGGTGCTGGTGCTGACCGGGGCCGAGGCGCTGTATGCCGACATGGGGCACTTCGGCATCAAGCCGATCCGCTATGCGTGGATCTTCACGGTCATGCCTTCGCTGCTGATCAATTACTTCGGCCAGGGCGCCAACCTGATCGCCAATCCGAAGGCGCTGGCCAATCCTTTCTACCTGATGATCCCCGAGCCGCTGGTGCTGCCCATGGTGCTGCTGGCCACCTGCGCGACCGTCATTGCCTCGCAGGCGGTGATTTCCGGCGCCTTCTCGCTGACCAGCCAGGCCATCCTGCTGGGCTTCGTGCCGCGGATGCGCATCTTGCATACCTCCGAGGATGAGCAGGGCCAGATTTACATCCCGCTCATCAACTGGATGCTGCTGGTGTTGGTGGTGGCCGTGGTGCTGGCTTTCAAGAAATCCGACAACCTGGCCGCTGCCTACGGGGTGGCCGTGACCACCACCATGGTGATCACCACCATGCTGCTGGGGGTGGTCATGCGGCATATCTTTCGGCGCGCCCATCTACGTGCGCCACGAAATCGTGCACAACGCCTACGTGGTCAACGACCTGCGCGCCAAGGGTGCGGTGTTCATCGAGGAACTGGCCGACGTGCCGGCCGGCAACACGGTCATCTTCTCGGCCCACGGCGTCTCCAAGGCGATCCAGGCCGAAGCCGCCGAACGCGGCTTGACCGTGTTCGACGCCACCTGCCCGCTGGTCACCAAGGTGCACATGGAAGTGGCCAAGATGCGGCGCGAAGGCCGCGAAATCATCATGATCGGCCATGCCGGCCATCCCGAAGTGGAAGGCACCATGGGCCAGACCGAAGCCGGGATGCACCTGGTGGAGACGGTCGAGGACGTGGCACACCTGCAGGTGGCCGATCCTGCGCTGCTGGCCTATGTCTCTCAGACCACGCTGTCGGTGGATGACACCGCCGATATCATCGCCGCCCTGCGTGCGCGTTTCCCCGCCATTGCCGAACCCAAGAAGGGCGACATCTGCTACGCCACCACCAATCGCCAGGAAGCCGTGAAATTCATGGCCCCGCAGGTGGAGGTGGTGATCGTGGTGGGCAGCCCCAACAGCTCCAACTCCAACCGCCTGCGCGAGTTGGCCGAAAAGAAGGGCGTGCCGGCCTTCATGGTCGACAACGCCGCGCTGATCGACCCGCAATGGATCGTCGGCCGCCAGCGCATCGGCGTCACTGCCGGCGCCTCGGCACCGGAGGTGCTGGTGCAGGCGGTGATCGACCGCATCAAGGAAATCGGCGCGCGCAGCGTGCGCGTGTTGGACGGCATTGAAGAAAACGTCACATTCCCCTTGCCCAAGGGCTTGGGTTCCCGTCCGGCGGCGGAAACCGTATGAAGAAATGAGGACGTCAGGGCTGCTCATTTGAACTTGGCCCCGTCATTTGCGCAAAAAGGCTTGCTGAATGCAGGCCTTTTTCGTTTTCTTGACCTTTCTTAACAACAAGGGGCGAGAAGAGGTGAGGATTCATTGGTCTTACCGCACTTTCTTCTGTAAAAGGCGACTGTTTGTGCCCGATTGTGGGAATCTTCTGCGTATAATTCCGCACCATTATCGACGGACCGCCCAAAAGGCGGCCGAGCGCTAGCCCTCGCCAAAGAGGGCAGGGCGTCGTCAACGCGGCGTCATCAGAGACGGGAGACCTATCCATGCAAGTCCTTCTGCGTACCGGCGTGCGCCGGTCCATCCGGCGAAGACCTCCCGGGCACCAGCCCCGCTGGTGTCCCATCCC
>NZ_BADI01000077.1:0-3569 GCF_000333555.1 Herbaspirillum sp. B65
TTCCCCGGCCAGATCATCGTCGGCCTGGATGCCAAGGATGGCAAGGTCGCCACCGATGGCTGGAGCAAGCTGTCCGGCCACGAAGTGGTGGACCTGGCGCAAAAGTTCGAAGGCTATGGCTGCGAAGCCATCGTCTACACCGACATCGGCCGCGACGGCATGATGGGCGGCGTCAACATCGAGGCTACCGTGCGCCTGGCGCAGGCGGTGACCATTCCCATCATCGCTTCGGGCGGCGTGCACAATGTGGGCGACGTCGAGGCGCTGTGCCGGGTCGAGGATGAAGGCATCGAAGCCGTCATCTGCGGCCGTTCCATCTATGAAGGTACGCTGGATCTGCGCAGCGGCCAGGATCGTGCGGATGAACTGACGCGCGAACTGGAAGCCAACCGCCTGTCCGGCAGCAAATAACATGGCCCTTGCAAAACGCATCATCCCTTGCCTGGACGTGACCGCAGGTCGCGTGGTCAAGGGCGTCAACTTCCTGGAGCTGCGCGATGCCGGCGATCCGGTCGAAATCGCACGTCGTTACGATGAGCAGGGCGCCGATGAGCTGACCTTCCTCGACATCACGGCCTCTTCCGATGGTCGCGACCTGATCCTGGACATCATCGAAGCCGTGGCCTCGCAGGTCTTCATCCCCCTGACCGTGGGTGGCGGTGTGCGCGCGGTGGAAGATGTGCGCCGCCTGCTCAATGCCGGCGCCGACAAGGTCGGCATCAACACCTCGGCCGTGACCAATCCGCAACTGGTGGCCGACGCTGCCAACAAGTACGGCTCGCAATGTATCGTGGTGGCCATCGACGCCAAGCGCGCCGGTGACGGCAAATGGGAGGTCTACACCCACGGCGGCCGCAATGCTACCGGCCTGGATGCGGTCGAATGGGCGCGCAAGATGGCGCAACTGGGCGCGGGCGAGATCCTGCTGACCAGCATGGACCGTGACGGTACCAAGAGCGGCTTCGACCTCGACCTGACCCGTGCGGTCTCGGAAGCAGTCAGCATTCCCGTGATCGCCTCCGGTGGCGTGGGCGGCCTGCAGGACCTGGCTGACGGTATCACCAAGGGTAAGGCCGACGCGGTGCTGGCGGCCAGCATCTTCCACTATGGCCAGCACACCGTGCAGGAAGCCAAGCGCTTCATGGCCGATCAGAACATTTCCATGAGGCTGGCATGAGCATCAGCGCCAAATGGCTCAACAAGGTCAAATGGGACGAAGTCGGCCTGGTGCCGGTGATCGCCCAGGAAGTAGGCAGCAATGACGTGCTGATGTTCGCCTGGATGAACCGCGAGGCGCTGGCGCGCACCGTGGAGATCGGTCAGGCGGTCTATTGGAGCCGCTCGCGCAAGAAGCTGTGGCACAAAGGTGAAGAATCAGGTCACTTCCAGAAGGTGCATGAAATCCGCCTGGACTGCGACGAAGACGTGGTCCTGCTCAAGGTCGAGCAGGTGGCCGGCATTGCCTGCCACACCGGTCGTCATTCCTGCTTCTTCCAGAAATTCGAAGGCAGCGCCGACAGCGGCGAATGGGTCACGGTCGAGCCGGTCCTCAAGGACCTGGCCCCCGGCGCGGGTGGCGGCCCTGTTGCGGCCACGGCCAGCGAGCCGGCAGCCAAGCCCAAGCGCGTGCGCAAGAGCATTCCCAAGCCCGTCGATAGCGACAAGACCCCATCATGAGTGAAACCCTGAAGCGCCTGGCCGAAGTCATCGAGTCGCGCAAGCTGGCCAATGGCGGCAATCCCGAGAAATCCTATGTCGCCAAGCTGTTTTCCAAGGGCGACGATGCCATCCTGAAGAAGATCGGCGAGGAAGCCACCGAGACCGTCATGGCCGCCAAGGATGCCCGTGTCTCGGGCGACAAGTCCAAGGTGCTCTATGAATGTGCCGACCTGTGGTTCCATTCCATGGTGATGTTGGCCCAGTTCGAGTTGAGCCCGCAGGATGTGCTCGATGAACTGGCGCGCCGCGAAGGGCTCTCTGGCCTGGAAGAAAAGGCTGCGCGCAAGGACTGATCGGCTGGATCGCTTCTCTTATCCCCTTGTTTCCCAGGAGTACGGACTTGGATAATTGCATTTTCTGTAAGATCGCGGCTGGCCAGATTCCCTCGAAGAAAATCTACGAGGATGAAGACCTGATCGCCTTCCACGACATCAACCCGGCCGCGCCGGTGCATTTCCTGATCGTGCCGCGCCAGCATGTGGCGACCCTGGCCGATTGCACCGACGAACATACCGCCATGCTGGGCAAGATGCTGGCGCTGGCGCCGCGCCTGGCGGCCGAGCAGGGCTGCGGTTATGGCGTTGACGCCGAAGGCAAGCCCACCGGCGGGTTCAAGATCCTGATCAACACCGGGCCGGACGGCCGCCAGGAGGTGTACCATCTGCACATGCACGTGATTGGCGGTCCGCATCCCTGGCGGGTACAGTTCGTGCAACAATAAGCATTCGCCGGCCCGGGGGCTGGCAGGTTTCACTTGTACACAGGGCAGGGATGTCCGCTTAGGAGAAGAGAATGGGTTCGTTCAGTATTTGGCATTGGCTGATTGTTCTGGTGATCGTGATGCTGGTCTTCGGCACCAAGAAGCTCGGCAACATGGGTTCCGACCTGGGCAAGGCAGTCAAGGGCTTCAAGGATGGCGTCAAGGGCGCCGACGAGGAAAAGAAGGATGTGGCCATCGATGTGCAGGCCAAGGAAAAGGACAAGTCCGGTAGCTGACCAGGCCGCCCCCGCCAGTCCTGTCTGGCGGGCCGCATGAGCCCACAGCCCGGATGGGCCGGGTACTCCAGTCTTGATGCGCTTGCCGCGCCATCGCTGTCCTCCTTAATGTCCACACAGACTCATGATTGATATCGGCCTTACCAAGCTGGCCTTGATCGGCGTGGTCGCGCTGGTCGTGATCGGCCCCGAGCGCCTGCCCAAGGTGGCGCGCATGGCCGGCACCCTGTTCGGCCGCGCCCAGCGCTACATCAACGACGTCAAGTCCGAAGTCAGCCGCGAGATGGAACTCGATGAGCTGCGCAAGATGCAGAAGGACGTCCAGGACGCTGCCAGCGACGTCAGTAATAGCATTCACAAAAGCATGTCAGAAACTGAAGCTTCGATCAACGATGCCTGGAATGGCGGCGATGATTCCTCCAGTTCCGACAGCGCCAGTGCCGGCGGTAGCTGGACCCGCACGCCGGATGCTTCGCTGCTGGCGATCAAGGCCAAGGCCTTCCGTCGCAAGAAGCTCTCGCGCACCACCGGCGTGCCGGCCTGGTACAAGCACCAGAGCGGTCACAAGACCCGTGTCATCTCGGCTTCAGCCCGCGTGGCCAAGTACCGCCGTCCGGTCGGCACCGGCAAGTCGGCCGGTTTCTTCTAATTTGGCGCAGCGCGTCTCACTTCATCAGAATTCCGACCCCATGGCTGAAGAAAACACCCAGGCCGAAGATACCTTCATCTCGCACCTGATCGAATTGCGCAGCCGCATCGTCAAGGCGGCTGCGGTGGTGCTGGTGGTGTTCCTGTGCCTGATGCCGTTCGCGGCCCATATCTTCGACGTGCTGGCCGCGCCGATGATCCATGCG
>NZ_BADI01000076.1:0-53991 GCF_000333555.1 Herbaspirillum sp. B65
GACAACACCATCTTTTGGGCGGCGCCCAGGTCGTTCTTTTCGCGCAGGTCGCGCGCCAGCTTGACCTCTTCTTCCTGGGTCAGCATGGGCAGGCGGTTCACTGCCGAGATATACGCGTCGATATTGCCCAGGCTGCCGGAAAAACCCAGCGCGAGTGCATTGGACTCGGCAGGCATGAGTGCAGTGTGTGCAGACGCAGTTTTCATGGATTCTCCTTGGTTCCTCACGGAAACAGTATGAAGCGGTAGGTTCGGGTGCCGGGGGGGAATGTAGCCAACTTCCCCGGCTTGGCCAACGTGGCCAGATGCTGTTTGGTGCAGTGCTCAACTAAAACTGGAGCAATTCGATAAGGTATTCTAGCACTCGACACCCAAGAGTGCTAATAGCATGATAGTGAAGCTCTGATAGATACCCTCTATTGCTGTCCAGCTAGTCATTGCATTGTTTCCCCTTCATATTAGTCGCCTTTGGACGACAGAAGTTGCGATTGGAGTCAAAACGGGGCGAGAAACTTGTAACAATTTTTGCAGCGCGCAAGGAGCGGGAAGCGCTCAGGATGCAAGGCGGGAAGAGTGGGGACTAAGCGCTTTTCTTCACATACCTGTAGACGGATCAGGCGGGAAGATATTGTGGGCGGACCATGTCGGTCCAAATGTTCATATATGAAGCAAACGGGCCCGCACCAGCGGGCCTTGTCATCGACTCAAGCCTTGCGCGCCAACTGCCTGCGCACCGACAGCATCGCCCCGAACAAGCCCAGCAAGCCGCTCACCGCCAGCAGCAGGCCGATGGCCATGGGGCTGGGCAGGGCCAGCTGGAATTCCGATGCATATAAGTGGGCAAAATCCAGAATGGCTTCGTTCAGCGGTTGTTGCGCCGCCACCACCAGCCCCAGCGCCACCAGCCCGGCACACAGTCCCAGCAACGCACCGGTGTAATAGAAGGGCCGATAAATGAAGGAATTGGTCGCACCGAACAGGCGCGAGACCTCGATTTCATCGCGCTGCGTCATCACCTGCAGGCGTATCGTGTTGAACACCACGGCCACCACCACCGCCCCCAGCGTGATCCCCAGGAACAGCAGCACCAGCCGCAGGATGCGCAGCAATGCCGCCAGCCGCTTGACCCACTCGGAATCGATCTGCACCGTATCCACGCCCGCTTCCTTCTTCAGTTGTCGGGCGATGTCATCCACCCGGCCGGCGTTCATGGCGTTTTCGAAGCCCGGCAGGCGCACCACGTAGCTGTCCGGCAGCGGGTTGCTGCCCAGCGTGTTGAGCACGTCGGCCAGGCCGGTCTTGCTCTTCAAGGTCTCGAAGGCCTTCTCGCGCGGGATGAACTCGACCTGGCCATTGGTCTTGCTGTCCTTCAATACCTGGCTGATGGTCTTGCCCACCGCCTGGGCCGCCTCGCGGCTGGCGTCGGGCTTCATGAAGATGCTGATCTCGGGCTCCACTGACATCTGGTCCGAGATCGGCCGCACGTTCTCCAGCGCCGACAGGCCGGCAAAGGGCAGCGCCAGCGCAATCGACACCACCAGCACGTTCAAGACGAAATTGCCCGGCGAGCGCAGCAGGTGGCGCAGGGCGTCCGCAATCGCGGCGCAATGCTGTCGCAGCCAGTTCATGGCGATACCTCCACGGGATTGGCTACGCCGTTGTGCCAGCCATCGACGATGCGGCCCCGGTCCAGGTAGATGATGCGGTCGGCACCGGTGAGGAATTGTTCGTCGTGGGTCGAGATCAGGCAGGTCACGCCTACGCCGTGGAAGGATTTGAGCGCCGCCAGCACCTTGTTGGCATTGGCCCGGTCCAGGTTGGCGGTGGGTTCGTCGGCCAGGATGATCTGCGGCCGGTTGACGATGGCGCGCGCAATGGCCACCCGCTGCTGCTCGCCACCGGAGAGCTCCAGCGGCTCGCACATGGCCTTGCCCAGCAGGTCGACCTTGTCCAGCGCGGCGCGGGCGCGTTTTTCGGCGTCCGGGCGGGAGGAGCCGGTCACGATCAGCGGCAGCATCACGTTGGCCAGCAGGTTGCGGTCCAGCAAGAGTTTCTGCTGCTGGAAGATCAGCCCCAGGTTGCGCCGCAGATACGGCAGGCCGGACGCCTTGAGCCCGACGATGTCGGTGCCGCTGACGGTGAGCTTGCCCGAGGTGGGGCGCTCGATGGCCGCGATCATCTTCAGCAGCGTCGATTTGCCGGCGCCGGAAGGGCCGGCCAGAAAGATCAATTCGCCCTTCTTCACCGACAACGTGATGTCGCGCAGGGCATAGACCTCGCGCGCGTATTGCTTGGAAACCCGGGTAAATTCAATCATCGGTTCAACTCAGGAGGGCATCGACGAATTCAGTGGCGTTGAAGGGTTGCAGGTCTTCGATCTTTTCGCCCACGCCGATGAAGTACAGCGGCACCGGGCGGGTCTTGGCGATGGCCGCCAGGATGCCGCCCTTGGCCGTGCCATCCAGCTTGGTCACCACCAGGCCGGTCAACCCCAGCGCATCATCGAAGGCCTTCACTTGCGCCAGGGCATTCTGGCCGGTGTTGCCATCGATGACCAGCAGCACTTCGTGCGGCGCCGAGGACATCGCCTTGGCAATGACCCGCTTGATCTTCTTGAGTTCATCCATCAGGTGCAATTGCGTGGGCAGACGGCCCGCAGTATCGACCATCACCACATGGGTGCCGCGCGCCTGCGCCGAATGCACCGAGTCATAAGCCACCGCCGCCGGGTCGCCCGACTCCTGGGCGATCACCTGGACGTTGTTGCGTTCGCCCCAGACCGCCAGTTGCTCGCGGGCGGCGGCGCGGAAGGTGTCGCCGGCCGCCAGCAGCACCGACTGGCCATGCGCCTGCAGATGCAGCGCCAGCTTGCCGATGGTGGTGGTCTTGCCGGCACCGTTGACGCCGGCAATCATCATCACCAGCGGCTTGGCGCGATCCAGCACCAGCGGGCGCTGCAGCGGCTGCAGCAGGTCGATCAACAGGGTACGCAGGGCGGTGCGCACCTGGGCGGCTTCGGTGAGGCGCTCGTTCTTGACCTTTTTCTTCAGTTCGGCCAGCAGCCACTGGGTGGCTTCGACCCCGGCGTCCGATACCAGCAGGGCCGACTCCAGCTCCTCGTACAAATCTTCATCAATGCGCGCCCCGACGAAGAGCGTGGTCAGGTTGCTGGAGGTCTTGGACAGGCCGGCCTTGAGGCGCGAGAGCCAGGAGCGCTTGGCCTCGGGCGCGGGTTCCGGGGCGGCCACGATCTCGACCTCTTCCTCGCTGGCGGCCATCGGCTCGGGTGGCGGTGCCGGCTGGCTTGCGGGTGCCGCAGCGACCGGGGCGGCGGGGATGTCAGCAATGGCAGCAGGCGCTACAGGCGCCATAGGAGCAGCAGGGACGGCAGGAGCAGGCGCCGGTTCGGCCTGGGGTGGCAGCGCGGGTTGCGCTTCCGGTTTGGGTTTTCTCTTGAAGAAACTGAACATCGGATGGCGGATAGGCTGGATTGTGCTGCGGCCGGGCGGCAGGAGGGGAGGGTGGGAAGACAGGCGCCTGGCTGCCCTGAGCACCGCAGTGGACAGGTGACACAGGTTACAATTGCCCCCTCCACAAGACCCGCGCATGGCCGCCAGGGTCAATGAATCCTGCATTTTATCAGAGCACAGCCCATGAAATCGAAGATCAGAGCCCTCCTGGCCAGCGCCCTGTTGAGCCTGCTCGCCGGCACCGCGCCCCAGGTGCAAGCCGAGCCGGCGCAGGAGTTCGTGCTGGGCAATGGCTTGAAGCTCATCGTCAAGCAAGACCGGCGCGCGCCTACGGCGGTGCAGATGGTCTGGTACAAGGTGGGTGGCATCGATGAACTCAATGGCACCACAGGGGTGTCGCACGCGCTGGAACACATGATGTTCAAGGGCACGAAGCAGCACAAGGTCGGCGAATTCAGCCGCCTGGTGGCGGAACTGGGCGGCCAGGAAAATGCCTTCACCGCCAACGACTTCACCGCCTATTTCCAGCAGATCGAAAAGAGCCACCTGGAACAGGTGATGGCGCTGGAAGCCGACCGCATGGCCAATCTGCAATTCGATGCCAACGAGTTCGCCAAGGAAATCCGCGTCATCATGGAAGAGCGCCGCTGGCGCACCGATGACCAGCCCATGGGCCTGTTGAACGAAGCCTTGAATGCCGCCGCCTGGACCGCCCATCCCTATCATCATCCGGTCGTGGGCTGGATGGATGACCTGCAGCACATGACGGTACAGGACATCGCCCACTGGTACCGCCAATGGTATGCCCCCAACAACGCCACCCTGGTGGTGGCCGGCGATGTCGAGCCGCAGCGCGTGCTGGCGCTGGCCAGGAAATATTTCGGCAAGATCCCCGCCCACCCCCTGCCGCAGGGCAAGCCGCAGAACGAGCCCGAGCAACGCGGGATGCGCCGCGTCACCGTCAAGGCCCCGGCCGAGAATCCCTATGTGGTGATGGCCTGGAAGGTACCGGCCTTGCGCCAGGTCGAAGCGGACCAGGATGCCTACGCCCTGGACGTGCTCTCGGCGGTGCTCGATGGCTACGACAATGCACGCCTGAGCGCCCAACTGGTGCGTACCGCCAGCAAGGCCACCGCAGTGGGCGCCAGCTATAGCGGCGTGGCGCGCGGCCCGGTGCTGTTCACGCTGGAAGGCAGCCCGGCCAATGGCGTCAGCACCGAAGAACTGGAAGGCCTGCTGCGCGCCGAGGTCGAGCGCATCGCCCGCGAAGGCGTATCCGAACAGGAATTGCAGCGCGTGAAGAGGCAATTGATCGCCTCCCAGATCTACAAGCGTGATTCGGTCTTCGGCCAGGCCATGGAAATGGGCATGATGGAGACCATCGGCCTGGGCCAGCAGAATATCGACCGTCTCATCGAGCGCCTCAAGAGCGTGACCGCGGCCCAGGTGCAGGCGGTGGCGCAGAAATATTTCAAGGACGATACCCTGACCGTGGCCACGCTGGTGCCGCTGCCGCTGGAGGGCAAGAAGCCCGCCGCGCCCCCGGCCGGGCTGTTGCACTGAAGCCTTGATCTACCACACCCCAATCCGATAGCCGATCGGCTTTATTGTTCTTTTGCTGTTCTTCTCGGAGGAAAACATGCCTGTCATCGTCGTTGCCAATCCCAAGGGAGGCGTAGGCAAGACCACCCTGGCCACCAACCTGGCCGGCTATTTCGCCAGCCAGGGCCATGGCGTGCTGCTGGGCGACATCGACCGCCAGCAGTCCTCGCGCGCCTGGCTGGCGATCCGTCCTGAGCAGGCGCGCCCCATCGCCACCTGGGACGTGAGTGAAGACAACGTCGCCAAGCCCCCCAAAGGCACCAGCCACGTGGTGCTCGACACCCCGGCCGGACTGCACGGCTGGCGCCTCAACGACACCCTCAAACTGGCCCACAAGATCCTGGTGCCGCTGCAACCCTCGATCTTCGACATCCTGGCCACCCAGGATTTCCTGCGTCGCCTGGCCAATGAAAAGGCGGTGCGCGATGGCGAGATCGATGTCGGCATCGTCGGCATGAGGGTGGATGCGCGCACCCGCTCGGCCGAGCAACTGCAGCGCTTCATCGAAGGCCTGAAGCTGCCGGTGCTGGGCTATCTGCGCGATACCCAGAACTACGTCCAACTGGCTGCCCACGGCCTGACCCTGTGGGATATCGCGCCCTCGCGCGTACAGCGCGACCTGGAGCAATGGGAACCGATCCTGCAATGGCTGGACCGACGCCCGGCCCATGACAGTGGCAAGGAAGAGGGCCAATGATGGGCCACTTCTACTTCGGCTCGATCTTCCCGTCTTCCATGAAAAAGACCTTCACCCTGCTCCTGCTGCCGCTGGCCCTGCTGCTCAGTGCCTCGGCCCAGGCCGCCCTGGCCATCCAGTCCTGGACCCAGCCCGATGGCGCGCGCGTGCTGCTGGTGAGCAATCATGCCATTCCCATGCTGGACGTGAGCGTGCAGTTCGACGCCGGCCGTCGCCGTGACCCGGCCGCCAAGGCCGGCCTGGCCGAACTGACCGTGGCCAGCCTCACACGCGGTGTGCAGGCCGCCGATGGCGAGCCGGCCCTGACCGAAGCGCAGATCCTGGACGGCTTTGCCGACGTTGCGGCCCAGCAGCAGGGCGGCGCCGGCCAGGACCGGGCCGGCGTGAGTCTGCGCACCCTGTCTTCGCCGACCGAGCGCGATGCCGCGCTGGGCCTGCTGGCGCGCATCCTGGCCCAGCCCAGCTTCCCGCAGGCGGCGTTGGAGCGTGACCGCGCCCTGAGCATCGCCAACCTCAAGGAGGAACTGACCAAGCCTGAAGCCATCGCCGAAAAAGCCTTCATGCAAGCCGCCTACGGTCATCACCCGTATGCCATCGAGGCCAGCCCCGCCACCCTGCAAGCCATCACCCGCGACGACCTGCTGGCCTTCCACCGCAGCCATTACGTGGCCAACCGCGCCGTCATCGCCATGATCGGCGACATCACCCCGGAGCAGGCGCGCACCATGGCCAGCGCCCTCACGCGCGCGCTACCGCAAGGCGCCGCCCTGCCGGCGCTGCCGCCGGTGCTCGCGCCCCAGGGCGGCGAGCAGCGCATCGCCCACCCGGCCTCGCAATCGCACATCTTGATCGGCGCGCCGGCCCTGCAGCGTGGCGACCCGGATTTCTTCGCATTGACGGTGGGCAATTACGTGCTGGGCGGTGGCGGTTTCGTCTCGCGCCTGACCGATGAGGTGCGTGAAAAGCGCGGCTTGAGCTACAGCGTCTATAGCGGTTTTTCGCCCCTGGCCCAGCCGGGCCCGTTCCAGATTGGCTTGCAGACCAAGAAGGAACAGACCGCCGAAGCCCTGCGCGTGACCCGCGCCACGCTCGACAGGTTCCTGCAGGAAGGCCCCACCTCCGCCGAGCTCAAGGCTGCCAAGGACAACCTGACCGGCGGCTTCGCCCTGCGCATCGACAGCAATGCCAAGCTGCTGGAAAACCTGGCCGTGATCGGCTTCTACGGCTTGCCGCTGGATTACCTGGAGCACTGGATAGAGCGCGTTCGCGCTGTGAGCGTGCAGGATGTGCGCGCTGCCTTCCGCAAGCATGTGCATCCGCAGGCGTTGTCCACCGTCATCGTCGGCGAAGGCACGCAGTAAATCATTTCAATCATTCATCTCAGTTCGACGGCCAAGCCTGTTTGCAGCAAGGAAATTCATGCGCAAGAGCAGTTCCCCCAAATCCAGCCCCCGCCCTGCCGGTCAAGGTAGCAAGCCGGCCCGACCGGTCAACCGTGGCCCGCACCAGGTGCGCATCATCGGTGGCCAGTGGAAGCGCACGCCGCTGCCGGTGCTGGAGGCCGAGGGCCTGCGCCCCACGCCTGACCGTGTGCGCGAGACCGTCTTCAACTGGATCACCCACCTGATCGATGCCAACTGGGAGCAAGTGGCCTGCCTGGACCTGTTTGCCGGCTCCGGTGCGCTCGGTTTCGAAGCCGCCAGCCGTGGCGCACGGCGCGTGGTGATGGTGGAAAACAATGGACCGGCGGTGCGCCAGCTGGAAGCCAACCGCGCCAAGCTCAAGGCCGAGAGCATCGCCATCGTGCGAGGCGACGCCCTGGCCGCGGTACAGAACGCCGCCCAGCGCGAACCGGGCGGCTTCAGCCTGGTCTTTATCGACCCGCCGTACCACCAGGGCTGGCTGGAAAAAGTGTTGCCAGCGTGCATGTCATTGCTCACGCCCTCCGGCCTGGTCTACGTCGAGGCCGAATATGCGCTCCACGGCGCGCAGGCCCCCGCCTGGATGCAAGCCTGGGAAGTGGTGCGCGCCGACCAGGCCGGCATGGTCTTCTATCATTTATTGCAACGCAAAAGCAGCGCCCAAATTGAGGCATAATGCGCCTTCTTATTCAATAGCCGGTGAGGAGACACCATGGTCACAGCTGTATATCCGGGGACCTTCGATCCGTTGACGCGTGGGCATGAGGACCTGGTCCGCCGCGCCTCCGGACTGTTCGACAAGCTGGTCGTGGGCGTAGCCGACAGCAAGAACAAGAAGCCTTTCTTTTCGCTCGAAGAGCGTCTGTCGATTGCCAATGAAGTACTGGGCCACTATCCCAATGTCCAGGTCGAGAGTTTTTCTGGCCTGTTGAAGGATTTCGTGCGCCAGAACAATGCCCGCGTCATCGTGCGCGGCCTGCGCGCGGTCTCGGACTTCGAATATGAATTCCAGATGGCCGGCATGAACCGCTATCTGTTGCCGGACGTGGAAACCCTGTTCCTGACGCCGTCTGACCAGTACCAGTTCATCTCCGGCACCATCGTGCGCGAAATCGCCCAGTTGGGCGGCGATGTGTCCAAGTTCGTGTTCCCTTCGGTCGAAAAATGGCTGAAGGAAAAGATCGCCAAGCAATAAGGCTGGCGTTCCCAAGAGGTAAAGGTAGGGCAATGATGTTTCAAGCAAGCGAGGTGCAGCCATGGCACTGATGATTACCGACGATTGCATCAACTGCGACGTGTGCGAACCGGAATGCCCCAATGAGGCGATCTATATGGGGCCGCAGATCTACGAGATCGATCCGGGCAAATGCACCGAGTGCGTCGGCCACTTCGACGAGCCGCAGTGCCAGCAGGTCTGCCCGGTCGCCTGCATCCCCTTCAACCCGGCCTGGCGCGAAAGCCGCGAGCAGTTGATGGACAAGTACGAACGCTTGCAGGCCGAGGCCAAGGGCAGTTGAGTCTGCTCATCTGGCCCTGCTAGCCCTGCGGTGGTCTGCCGAGATGCCGTTCAGTGTTGCACTGAACGGCATTTTGGTTTTCTTAATGCACTCTCGGTGAGCCATAAGCCAGCCTTAATGCCCGCTAGTTGCTCCCTAGTTGCTCGCTAGCGCTGTCATCCCAAGGAACAACATGCAACACCTGCCCAAGCCCGCCGTCGCGGCGCTGCTGCTCAACACCACCATCTGGGGCCTGTCCTGGACCGGCACGCGTGCGCTCGAAGGCATGGGCCTGCACCCGGTCTGGGCCACGGCCGCCATCTTCGGCCTCTGCGCCTTGCTGCTGCTGACCCTGCGCTACCGCGACCTGCCGCAACTGTGGCGCCATCCGGCCCTGCTGTGCGTGGGCCTGGCCACGGGCCTGACCAACTGCGCCTTCAATGTTGCCGTGGCCTATGGTGACGTGGTGCGGGTGGTCTTGCTGTTCTACCTGATGCCGGTCTGGACCGTGATCCTGGCGCGCCTGGTGCTGCACGAAGCCATCACCCCGCGCTCCCTGGCCCGCGTGGCGCTGGGCCTGGCTGGCGCCTTCATCGTGCTGTACCAGCCGCGGCTGGGCATTCCGCTGCCGCGCAGCCTGCCGGACTGGATGGCGTTGGCAGCCGGCTTGCTGTTTGCCTTCACCAATGTCTTGCTGCGGCGGATGCACGGACTGTCCTCCGATGGTGCGCGCGCCGTCGCCATGCTGGCCGGCAGTGGTCTGTTGGCTACCTTGTTGGGGCTGCTGCTGTCGCTCTCGGGGATGATCGCCTGGCCGCTGCAGGTGTCGGCTGCTGCCGCGCCGGTGGTGGGGGTGTGGGCGTTGTTGTTCCTGTTCTCCAACCTGTGCCTGCAATATGGCGTCTCGCGCCTGCCGGCCAATATCACGGCAGTGGTGATGTTGACCGAGATCCTGGTGGCCAGCCTCTCCTCCTGGGCCCTGGGGGCGGCTGAACTGCGCGTGCAGGACCTGGTGGGCGGCATCCTCATCATCGCCGCGCCGTGGATCGTGCGTGAGCGCCGCGTCGCCGCGCAGGCGGCCTGATCAGTCGCTGGCGGCCTGCACTACGCGATTGCGGCCGGCTTCCTTGGCCTGGTACAGGGCCTGGTCGGCGGCCTTGAGCATGGCTTGCTTGACGTCCGCCGCCGGGCGCCCGCGATCCGGCGGTGACAACGACGCCGCACCGATGGAGGCGGTGATCTTCAAGGGATCGCGCGAACCCTCGATCATCACGCCGCGGCTGCAGATGCCGGCGCGGATACGTTCGGCAATGCGCACCGCATCGTCGCGCGTGGCGTGCGTCAACAGCACTACGAACTCTTCCCCGCCGTAGCGGCCCAGCGCATCCGACAGGCGCAGTTCCTTCTTGATGCGCACAGCCACTTCGCGCAGCACATCATCGCCGCTCTGGTGGCCGAACTGGTCGTTGACGCGCTTGAAGTGGTCGATGTCGATGAACAGGCAAGACAAGGCCGAACGATCCCGCTGGCTGCGCGCCACCTCTTCGGCCATGCGCTGCTCGATGTAGCGGCGGTTGTTGACCCCGGTCAGCGGATCGGTCAGGCCGATGTGCTTGAGGCGCTCATTGTTGATGACGTTTTCCAGGCAGATCGCTGCCACCGTGGCCAGGCGCTGGATGAAGTCGGTGGCCAGGGTACGGGTAAAGCGCTCCTGATAGGCGCTGCCCAGCGACAGATAGCCCAGCAGCCGATGCTGGCGCACCAGCGGCAGCACCGCCACGCTCACCGGCTCGTAATGCGGGAACAGCGGGCCGTGCAGCGCCGAGACATATTCCCCCAGGCGCGGTTTCTCGCTTTCCAGCGCATCTTTGTCGTCGATGAAGTGCAGCGGATCCTTCAGGAACAGCAGCTTGGGAAATTCGTTCACGCCGATCTGCAGGTCGCGCAGGATGTGCTGGATACCATGGTCGTGATCGATCAGCGACAAGGTCACGGTCTCCAGGCTGAACACGCCCGGCATCACGGTCAGCATCACCTCGATCAGTTCGCGGAACTGGCTGGCGCCGATCAGTTTCAGGTCGAAGGCCTGGTGGCGCTCGATGATGGATTGATTGATGTGCGCCTGCTGCAGCAGATCCTGCAGTTCGCTCCTCAGTTGTTCGTTGTCGGCAATCAGCGATTCCATCTCGATGGTCGATCTCATGTGCTCATCTGCATTTTCCGGCGCATCGCCGGCCCTCGCCCAAACCGGTTGCCCGGTCCCCCTGCGGCCTGCCACGCTCATGACGTGCGGCCTACTGCATGTGACGCGATCTGACGCAATCCAACTATATCGGCAGCCAAGGCGCCAGCTTGATAGCTGCGCACCACGCCTGTGATGGCCAGCAAGAAGCGTTCCTGTCCTTGCCCAGGCTGGCGGCCCGGCTTATGCGGCCGCAGACGCAAAAAAGCGCGTCTGCATCTCTTCCAGCCCCAGCGTGCGCAACACCTCCTGCAGGCGCTCGGCCGGACGGCGGCGCGGCAGGTCGCGGTATTGTGCAATGATCAACTCGTTCTTCATCGAATGTTCCCAGCCCACCAGCTCGGTCACGCTGACCTTGTAGCCATGCGCCTCCAGTTGCAGGCAGCGCAGCACATTGGTCACCTGGCTGCCGAATTCGCGGGTATGCAGCGGATGGCGCCAGATTTCGGTGAGCGAATTGGCCAGCGACTTGCCCTTGTTGCGGTTCAGTACCGAGGCCACCTCGGCCTGGCAGCAGGGCACCAGGACGATGAAGCGGGCCTGCTTGGCCAGGGCGAAATGGATGGCGTCGTCGGTGGCGGTGTCGCAGGCGTGCAGCGCGGTGACCACGTCGATGCTCTCGGGCAGGCTGGGCGAGCTGATCGAATCGGCCACCGACAGGTTGAGGAAGGACATGCCGCCAAAGCCCAGGCGTGCCGCCAGCTCTTCGGACTTGCGCACCAGTTCTTCGCGGGTCTCGATGCCGTAGATGTGGGGCGCGCCGGCCAGACCCTTGAAGAACAGGTCGTAGAGGATGAAACCGAGATAGGACTTGCCCGCCCCGTGGTCCACCAGGGACACGTCCGGGTGGTCGGCCAGCACTTCCTGCAGCAGCGGTTCGATGAATTGGTAGAGGTGATAGACCTGCTTCAACTTGCGGCGGCTGTCCTGGTTGAGCTTGCCGTCGCGGGTCAGAATGTGCAGTTCCTTCAACAGTTCGATGGACTGCCCGGGGCGGATCTCATGCGCCTGCGGCGCGCTCTCTGCGACGGGTTTGGCGCGGCGCTGCGATCGGCCGGAGGCGGGGGAGGATGGCTTGCTCATGGTGCTGCACTGGCGAAGGGCCGGCGCGTGAGCCGGCGGGTTGGTATGGGGGCAGGATCGGCATCCCGTCATTCGGAACTGTCCAGTCCGAACGGTCTCCTGAAGCGGATATGAAGAAGGGGAACCGAATTGCGCCGTGGCCGGGCATTTTACCCGATCCGGCTACCAAGCTCGTGAAGTAACGCGCCCTAGTCTTGTTGCCAGGCTGCAAGCATCCGGGCGCGCAGCCCGGATGCCGCGAGTTTGTCAGCGACCGCTGAAGACGGCTGCGCGTTTTTCCTGGAAGGCGGCGATGCCTTCCTGGCGGTCGGCGCTGGCGGCCATCAGGGAAAAGGATTTGCGTTCCAGCAGCAGGCCCGCCTCCAGCCCCAGCTCGAAGGATTGCAGCATGGCTTCCTTGGCCAGGCGCACTGCCAGTGGCGACTTCTGGGCGATGCGGGTGGCCAGCGCCAGGCTGCGCTGCAGGGTGGCGTCATCGTCCACCACCTCGGCCACCAGCCCGGCCTGCAAGGCTTGTTCGGCGGTGATGAATTCACCGGACAGCACCATCTTCATGGCCAGTGGCTTGCCCACCGTGCGGATCAGGCGCTGTGTGCCGCCTGCGCCGGGAATGGTGCCGACATTGATTTCCGGTTGGCCGATGCGGGCGCTGCGTCCGGCGATGGCGATGTCGGCGTGCATCAACAGCTCGCAGCCGGCGCCCAGCGCATATCCGTTCACGGCCGCCAGCAGCGGCTTGGGGAAACGGGCGATGGCGCGCCAGTACTGGGCGCGCACGTCGAGCTGGGTGGCGATGGCATCCTTGTGGATCATCTCGTTGAGATCGGCACCGGCGGCAAAGGCCTGGTCGTTGCCGCTGATGACCACCACCCGCACGCTGTCGTCCTGCTCGGCACGCGCCAGTTCCTGCACGATTTCCTGCAGGCTCTGGTTGCGCAGGGCATTGCGCACGGCGGGCCGGTTCAAGCTCAGATGCAGCACCTGCTCACCGTGGCGCGCCACCAGGATATCGTCGTGAGGCAATGGCTCCTGCATCACGCCACCCGCTCGATCACCAGTGCAATGCCCTGGCCCACGCCGATGCACATGGTGCATAGCGCATAGCGCCCACCCGTGCGCTCCAACTGGTTGAGGGCGGTGGTCACCAGGCGCGCACCGGAGGCCCCCAGCGGATGGCCGATGGCAATCGCGCCGCCATTCGGATTGACATGCGCCGCGTCGTCCGGCAGGCCGAGCTCGCGGGTGACCGCCAGCCCTTGTGCGGCAAAGGCTTCGTTCAATTCGATCACGTCCATCTGCGCCAGCGTCAGCCCGACTTGGGCCAGCACCTTGCGCGCCGCCGGTGCCGGGCCGAAGCCCATGATGCGCGGCGCCACCCCGGCCGTGGCCATGCCCAGCACGCGCGCCCGCGGCTGCAGGCGATACCGGTCAGCGGCCTGGGGCGAGGCCAGCAGCAGGGCGCAGGCGCCGTCGTTGACGCCGGAGGCATTGCCGGCGGTCACCGTCCCATCGGGACGCACCACGCCCTTGAGCTTGGAGAGCATGGCCAGGGTGGTGTCGGGGCGCGGGTGTTCATCGGTGGTGACGATGAGCGGGTCGCCCTTCTTCTGCGGGATCGCCAGCGGCGCAATCTCGCCCGTGAAGAAGCCGGCCTCCTGTGCCGCCGCCCAGCGCTGCTGGCTGCGCAGGGCAAAGGCGTCCTGGTCGGCGCGGTTGATGTGGAAATCGGTGGCCACGTTCTCGGCCGTCTCGGGCATGGAGTCGATGCCGTATTGCGCCTTCATCAGCGGATTGACGAAGCGCCAGCCAATGGTGGTATCGAAGATCGCCGCGCTGCGCGAGAAAGCCGATTCCGCCTTGCCCATCACGAAGGGCGCGCGCGTCATGCTTTCCACGCCACCGGCAATCATCAGCTCCACTTCGCCCGACTTGATGGCGCGCGCCGTCAGGCCCACCGCATCCAGGCTGGAGCCGCACAGGCGGTTGATGGTGGTGCCCGGCACCTCGATGGGTAGGCCGGCCAGCAGGCCCGCCATGCGCGCCACGTTGCGGTTGTCTTCGCCGGCCTGGTTGGCGCAGCCGTAGAGGATGTCATCGACCCGGCTCCAGTCCACGCCGGGGTTGCGCTCCATCAGGCTGCGAATCGGCGCGGCCGCCAGGTCGTCGGCGCGCACCGCACCCAATGCGCCACCGTAGCGACCGAAGGGCGTGCGAATGGCGTCACAAATCAATGCTTGCATAGGTCTCTTTCTTCCAGGATAGGGTGTTTGCGGGCCGGGCATCAGGCCGGCAGCGCCGATGGGGCGGCGGCTTCAGCCTTCTTGCGATGGTCGATCACGCGCTTGGCCTTGCCCACCGAGCTGCGCTCGATCATCCCGGCCGGCACCACCGTGACCTTGGTGGAAATGCCGACGTAGGTCTTGATGCTGTGCTGCAGTTCCTTCTCCAGCGCCTCTACATGTTCGTTGGACGCATCCTCGCGCAGCTCGGCGAAGACGCACATGCTATCCATGTGACCGTGGCGTTCGATCTGCAATTGATATTGCGGCGCCAGTTGCGGCAGCTTCAGGATCAGTTCTTCGATCTGGGTCGGGAACACATTCACACCGCGGATGATGAGCATGTCGTCCGAGCGTCCGGTGATCTTGCCGATGCGACGCATGGAGCGCGAGGTCGGCGGCAAGAGGCGCGTCAGGTCGCGGGTGCGGTAGCGGATCATCGGCAAGGCTTCCTTGGAGAGCGAGGTGAAGACCAGCTCGCCCTCCGAACCATCGGGCAGCACTTCGCCGGTATCGGGATCGATGATCTCGGGATAGAAATGGTCTTCCCAGATCACCGGGCCATCCTTGCTCTCGATGCATTCGCTGGCCACGCCCGGCCCCATCACTTCGGACAAGCCATAGATATCCACCGCATCGATGCCGGCGCGCTGCTGGATCTCCTGACGCATGGCATCGGTCCAGGGTTCGGCGCCGAAGATGCCGACCTTCAGCGAACTGGCCGCAGGGTCCAATCCCTGGCGCTGGAATTCCTCGATCACGTTGAGCATGTAGGAGGGCGTGACCATGATGATGCTGGGCTTGAAATCGCGGATCAGTTGCACCTGCTTTTCCGTCTGGCCGCCCGACATGGGGATGACGGTGCAGCCCAGTTTCTCGGCGCCATAATGCGCACCCAAGCCACCGGTGAACAGGCCATAACCATAGGAAATCTGCACGATGTCGCCGCGCCGGCCACCGGCGGCGCGAATGGAGCGTGCCACTACCGTGGCCCAGGTGTCGATGTCGTTTTGCGTATAGCCCACCACGGTGGGTTTGCCGGTGGTGCCGCTGGAAGCGTGCACCCGCACCACCTGTTCGCGCGGCACGGCAAACAGACCAAAGGGATAGTGGTCGCGCAAGTCCTGCTTGGTGGTGAAGGGGAATTTGGCGAGGTCAGACAAACTCTTCAGATCGTCCGGGTGCACCCCGGCCTGGTCGAAGGCATTGCGGTAGTGCGGCACGTTGTCGTAGGCGTGCTGCAAGGACCATTTCAGGCGTTGCAGTTGCAGCGCCTGCAATTCATCGCGGCTGGCGGTTTCGATGGCTTCCAGGTCGCCGGGTTGGGGAGTGCGGGTGGTCATGGTGTCTCCAGTCTCTGTTGAAATCGGTCTTGTTGTTGTCTTGTTGCCGTCAAGCGGTGGCCGGCAGACCGGTGATCACCTCGCCCCGGATGCGATAGGACTTGCCCCGGAACAGCGCGATGGTCTTGCCGTCCTGGTTGCTCACGGTGATGTCATAGACGCCGGTGCGTCCGGCCAGCGTGCGCTCCTGGGCCTGGGCGGTGAGGACGTCGTTGCGCAGGGCCGGTGCCACGTACTCGATGCTGCAACCCGATGCCACGGTGTTGAGATTACGGCTGTTGCAGGCAAATGCAAAGGTACTGTCGGCCAAGGCGAAGATGAAACCGCCATGGCAGGTCTGGTGGCCATTGAGCATGTCGCTGCGCACCAACATGCTCATGCGCGCATGACCCGGGCCGACCTCGAGGATCTTCATGCCCAGTCCCTGGGACGCGTTGTCGCGCGGATACATGGCTTGCACGGTGGCCTCGGCCAGGGCTTGCGGGTCCATCTCGCTGCTTGGCAATGACAGGGCGGTCTCACTCATAGAATCTCCTCATGGAAGCTTGCAGACGTTGCAGCAGGGGCGAGACCCGGTAACGGTCTTCGCCATAGGTGGCACTGAGCTGGCGCAGCACGCTGGCTACCGTCTCGGTACCGAGGGCATCGGCCCAGGCCAGCGGGCCGCGCGGATAGTTGACGCCCTTCTGCATGGCCAGGTCGGCGTCGGCCACGCTGCAGACGCCCTGATTGACGGCGTCGGCGGCCTCGTTGACCAACATGCAGACGGTACGCATGACCACCATGCCGGGTACGTCGGCCAGCGGCGAGAGCGCATAGCCGCAGTTCTGCAGCACGCCCGCCACCGCTTCATAGGCGCGGTCGCGGCATTGATCGGCGCGGGTGATGGCCAGGCGGGTGGCCTTGGCATAGTCCAGCGCCAGGTCCACCAGCACCACGTCGGGCATGTTGTAGTCGTAGGATTGCTGGGTGGCGCTGCGGCCTTCGGTGACGTAGAGCCGGCCCGGGCCAGCCTTGATCAACAGATGGTCGGCGCGCGGCGGGTGGTATTCCACGCGCCCCTTGTAGCGCGCGCGGATCACCTCCACCAGCGGATGGGTACCGAACAGTTGCAGCGGCACCGTGGGCGGGCTGCACGGTTCCAGGCTCACCACCTGGGGCGGCTCGGCATCGGCACCGTAGCGGTAGAAACCGCGCCCGCTCTTGCGGCCCAGGTAGCCGGCATGGACCAGTTCCTGCTGGATCAGCGAGGGCGTAAAGCGTGGATCGTTGAAGTAGGCCTGGAACACCGACTGCGTCACCGCAAAGTTGACGTCATGCCCGATCAGGTCCATCAACTCGAACGGCCCCATGCGAAAGCCCCCGGACTCGCGCATGATGGCGTCGATGGTGGCCGGTTGCGCGCCGCGCTCGTGCAGCACGCGCAAGCCTTCGGCATAGTAAGGCCGGGCCAGGCGATTGACGATGAAGCCCGGCGTGGAACTGGCAAACACCGGCAGCTTGCCCCAGGCCTGCGCGGTGTCATACACGCATTGCGCCACGGTGGCGTCGCTGGCCAGGCCGCGGATGATTTCCACCAGCGCCATCTGCGGCACCGGATTGAAGAAGTGCATCCCCACCAGGCGCTCGGGGTGGCGCAGCGTGGCGCCGATATGGGTGATCGAGAGCGAAGAGGTATTGCTGGCCAGGATGCACTGCGCATCGACCAGGGCTTCCAGCTTGCCGAACAATTCCTGCTTGGCCGCCAGTTGTTCGACGATGGCCTCCACCACCAGGCGCGCTTCGCGCAGCTCCTGCAGCGAGGACGCCACGCGCAGTCGTTCGCTGGCCGCCTGCGCCACCTCTGCACGGATCTTTTCCTTGTTGGCCAGCTTGTCGAGGCTGGTGCGGATGTCGCCGATGGCCTTGGTGGCCGCGCCTTCGCGGCTGTCATAGAGCAGCACCGGATGACCAGCCACTGCCGCCACCTGGGCGATGCCGGCGCCCATGGTGCCACTGCCGATCACGGCTACCGTGGCCGACGCCGGCAGGGCGTGCGGATGTTCGTGGGTGCTCATGTCATTGTCCCGTGAAGTGCGGTGCGCGCTTTTCCAGGAAGGCGCTCACGCCTTCGCGGTAATCGCGGCTATGGCCGAGCTCGCGCATGGTGTCGCGTTCCAGGTCCAGTTGCTGCGCCAGGGTATTGGCCGGGCTGGCATACAGCGTGGCCTTGGTGGCGGCCAGGCCGCGGGTGGGCGCCTTGGCGAACTGGGCGGCCATGGCGCGCGCCTGCGGCATCAATTGATCGTCATCGATGCACTTCCAGATCAGGCCCCATTGCTCGGCTTGTTCGGCGCTGATCTTTTCCCCCAGCAGCGCCATGCCCATGGCGCGGGCCGTGCCCACCAGGCGTGGCAGGAAGTAGGTGCCGCCGGTGTCGGGGATCAGTCCCAGCTTGCAGAACACTTCCACGAAACTGGCCGAACGCGCCGCCAGCACGATGTCGCAGGCCAGCGGCAGGTTGGCGCCGGCGCCTGCGGCCACGCCATTGACTGCGCAGATCACCGGGAAGGGCAGCGCACGCAGCGACTTCACCAGCGGGCCGTAATACTGGTCGATGGAGTGGCCCAGGTCGACCGCCTCGTCGCCGGGGGTGACGGCACGGTCGCCCAGGTCCTGGCCGGCGCAAAAGCCACGTCCGGCACCGGTCAGCAACAGCACGCGCACGCCGGGGTCGGCCTGCAACCTGGCGATGGCCTCGCGCAGTTCCAGGTGCATGGCGAGCGTGAAGCTGTTGAGCTTGTCGGGGCGATTGAGCGTGATGACGGCCACGCCGTCCTGGTTCTCGAAGAGGATGGAGGGGGCGCTCATGGTCAGTTGTCCTGGTCGAAGTCCAGCAGCAGCTTGTCGCTGACCGGGAAGGATTGGCAGCTCAACACGAAGCCGCGGGCGATCTCGTAGTCTTCCAGCGCATAGTTGGCATCCATGTCGACCTTGCCTTCGACCACCTTGCAGCGGCAGGTGGCGCAGACACCGCCCTTGCAGGAATAGCGCAGGTCGATGCCGTGCTTCAAGCCGGCATCGAGCACCGATTCCTTTTCCTTGTCCATGGTGAAGACGTTGTGATAGCCATCGACGATCACGGTCACTTCGCACTCCGTCTTGCCCACCACCGGCCGCGCGGCGTGCTCGCGTACGCTGGTGCCGGCGCTGAACAATTCGGTCTTGATCTGCGCCTTGCTCATGCCATGCGCCTGCAGAGAATCGGCCACCGCCTGCACCATCTCTTGCGGGCCGCACAGGAAGGCGGTGTCGATGTCCTGCAACTTGATCCAGGAGGCGAAGAAGGCATCGCACTTGGCGCGGTCGATACGGCCGTTGAACAATTCCACATCCTGCTGTTCGCGGCTCATCACATAGACCACGTTGAAGCGTTCCAGGTAGGCATCCTTGAGGTCGCTCAGTTCTTCCTTGAAGATCACCGAGGAAGACGCACGGTTGGCATAGACCAGCGTGAACTGGCTGTGCGGCTCGGCCAGGAGCGTGGTCTTGATGATCGACAGCATGGGCGTGATGCCGCTGCCGGCGGCAAAGGCCAGGTAATGCTTGCGGTTGGCCGCATCCAGCGGCACGTTGAACTGGCCCATGGGCGGCATGGCCTCGATGCTTTGTCCCGGGACAAAGGATTCATTGGCCCAGTTCGAAAACAGACCGCCGGGTACACGCTTGATGGCCACCCGCAGCTGCCGGTCCTGGCGCGCCGAGCAGATCGAATAGGAGCGCCGCAGTTCCTCGCCGTTGAGGTGCGAGCGCAGCGTCAGGTGCTGGCCCTGCTGGTAGGCGAAGGTGTCCTGCAACTCGGCTGGCAGGGCGAAGGAGACCACGATGGTGTCGCGCGTTTCCTGCTTCACGCCCGAGATGGTCAATGGATAGAATTTGCTCATGATGTTGTGCCTTCTGTTCTGGTGGCCCGAGCGCGGGCTCGATGTCAATGTCAATGGGCCTTGAAGTAGTCGAACGGCTCGCGACAGTCCTTGCACTGGTACAGCGCCTTGCAGGAGGTGGAGCCGAACTGGCTCACGCAGACCGTGTGCGTCGAGCCGCAGCGCGGGCAGGGCACCTGCGGCGCGGCGTGGCGCTTGAGATGGATGCTGCTGATGTCGATCACCTGCTGGGCCGGGGGCGCGATGCCGTATTGCTTGAGGTTGCGGCGACCTTTCTCGCTCATCCAGTCGGTGTTCCAGGCCGGCGCCAGCTGGGTGCGGATGGTCACCTGCACCAGCCCATGCTGCTTGAGCGCCACGCCGATGTCCTGGGCGATCACGCCCATGGCCGGGCAGCCGGAATAGGTCGGCGTGATCACCACCGTGCAGCGTGCCGCGGCGGCATCTTCATCCGAGACCTCGACGGCGCGCACGATGCCCAGGTCCACCACCGAGATCACCGGGATCTCGGGATCGGGGATGGCTTCCAGCCACGCCCAGATCTGCGCCTGGAGCACCTCGGCACGGGTGGTGATCTGGTTCACCAGTTGGCTCCCGGATAGCTGCGCTGCAGGAACTGCATCTCGGCCAGCAGATAGCCCAGGTGCTCGGTATGCCGCCCTTGCTTGCCGCCGCTTTGCATCCACAGGCCCGCCGCCGGCAGGCGCAGGGTGGCCTCAGCGATGACCTCGGTGATGTGCTGCTGCCATTTCTGGCGCAACTCGTCCAGCGCCGGCGCCACGCCTGCGGCGTGCATGGCGTGATCGAGCGCGTCGGCGGCGAACAGTTCACCGGTGTACATCCACAGCGCATCGATGGCTTCCTGCATCCGCCGATGGCTTTCCTCGGTGCCGTCACCCAGGCGGATGATGAGGTCGGTACTGCGGCGCACGTGGTAGGTCACTTCCTTGAAGCACTTCTGGGCGATCTCGGCGATGCGCGCGTCGCTCGATGCGCACAGGCCTTCGAGCAGGAAGTAATGCCACACGTCGAAGAGGAACTGGCGCGCTAGCGTATCGGCATAGCTGCCGTTGGGCAGTTCCACCAGCAGCAGGTTGTGGAACTGGTGGGCGTCGCGCAGGAAGGCCAACTGGTCTTCGCTGCGGCCGGCGCCTTCCAGCTCGCCGGCATAGGCCAGCCACAGGCGGGCCTGGCCGATCAGGTCCAGCGAGACGTTGATCAAGGCCATGTCCTCTTCCAGCGCCGGGCCCTTGCCGCACCATTCGGACAGACGTTGCGAGAGCACCAGGACGTTGTCGCCCAGGCGTCGCACGTAATCGGTTTTGCTAGTCATGGTCGGCCCCTTACAGATTCTTCAACTCGGCCGGCATGGGGAAGAAGGTCGGATGACGATAGACCTTGCTGTTGGACGGCTCGAACAACGGCGCCTTGTCACCGGGGCTAGAGGAGACGATGTCGGCGGCGCGCACCACCCAGATGCCCACGCCTTCGTTGCGGCGGGTATAGACGTCGCGCGCATTGTTGATGGCCATCTCGCCATCGGGGGCGTGCAGGCTGCCGACGTGTTTATGGGCCAGACCGTGCTGGCTGCGGATGAAGACTTCCCAGAGAGGCCATTCCTTGCTCATGATGCGGTTCCTTGTTGGCGGGCCGCCGTCCTTGGTCGGGCGGCCACTGGCAGGGTTGTGAGATGAAGCGATTCAGAAAAATGAGTATTGACGGCTCAGGCCGCCTTGCGCGCCGCGCGCTTGTCGGCGTGCGCCACCAGCGCATCGCGGAACCAGGCGCCGTCGTCGTAGGCTTTCTTGCGGGTGGCCAGGCGTTCGCGGTTGCAGGGGCCGTTGCCGCGCACCACGTTGTTGAATTCGTCCCAGTCGATGGCGCCGAAGTCATAACGGCCACGTTCGGCATTCCACTTCAGGTCGGGGTCGGGCACGGTCAGGCCCAGGTATTCGATCTGCGGGATGGTCTGGTCGACCATGCGCTGGCGCAGTTCATCGTTGGAGAACAGCTTGATGCGCCATTGCATCGATTGGGCACTGTTGACCGAATCGGCATCCGATGGCCCGAACATCATCAGCGCCGGCCACCACCAGCGGTTCAGCGCATCCTGCGCCATCTGCTTCTGTTCGGGCGTGCCGCGGCACAGCGCCAGCATGATGTCGTAGCCCTGGCGGGCGTGGAAGGATTCTTCCTTGCACACCCGCACCATGGCGCGCGAGTAGGGGCCGAAGGAACAGCGGCACAGCGGGATCTGGTTGATGATGGCCGAGCCATCCACCAGCCAGCCGATGGCGCCCATGTCGGCCCAGCTGATGGCGGGGTAGTTGAAGATGCTGGAATACTTGGCGCGCCCGGCGTGCAGTTCGGCCAGCAGATCGTCGCGCGATACGCCCAGGGTTTCGGCGGCGCTGTAGAGATACAGGCCATGGCCGGCCTCATCCTGGATCTTGGCCAGCAGGATGGCCTTGCGTTCCAGCGTGGGGGCGCGCGTGACCCAGTTGCCCTCGGGCAGCTGGCCGACGATTTCCGAGTGGGCGTGCTGCGAGATCTGGCGCACCAGGGTCTTGCGATAGGCCTCCGGCATCCAGTCCTTGGGCTCGATCTTCACACCGGCATCGATGCGCGCCTGGAAGGCCTGTTCTTCGGGGGACATGTCCTCGATGCTGCGCACCTTGGTCAGTCCGGTTTCTACGAGTTGTGCATACATGGTGCTTCTCCATGAAAAGGGGCAGCCCTGGCGATGGACGTAAAGGGTCCTGGCCGTATCGGCCCGCTTCGGGTGCGTCAAACTGAACACTGAAAAACTGGTAACGCTTGTGACTAAGCCCGCTTGGCCGCAATCAGCGGTTCGACCAGGGGCGCGGCCAGCGCTGGCCGGTTGGCGTCGAGCTCGCGCAAGGGGCTGACCTCGCGCAGACTGTGCAGGCTGCGCCGGGCCAGGTCGTGATAGGTGCGGGTACCGGCCTGTTTCCAGGCCAGCTCTTCTGCCGATAGTTCGCGCACCACCTTGGCCGGCACGCCCGCCACCAGGCTGCGCGGGGCAATCTGCATCCCGGCGCGCACGAAGGCGCAGGCCGCCACGATGGCTTGCTCACCCACTACCGCTTCATCCATCACCACCGCATTCATGCCCACCAGCGCATCGCGCTTGACGGTGCAACTGTGCAGCACGGCGCCATGGCCGATGTGGCCGTTTTCTTCCACTACCGTCTCGTGGGCGGGAAAACCGTGGATCACGCAGGTGTCCTGCACGTTGGCACCTCGCTGCAGCACGATGCGGCCAAAGTCGCCGCGCAGGCAGGCGGCCGGGCCGACATAGCAGTCCGGCCCGATGATGACGTCGCCGATCAGCACCGCCGTGGGATGCACATAGGCGCTCGCAGCGACTACCGGGATCACGCCTTCGATCGAATAACAAGGCATTGCCGTCTCCTTTTTCGGTTTTCCCGATGAGACGGAAAAACCATTTGCCTGTGGCTGTTTTTTGAGGAATAATAATTTCGACCGACCGGTTGGTCAATAATGTTTTGAAGATTTTTTCTGACCGTCTCGGAGATGCATCGCGGTGTTGGGCAGGGCAGGGCAGGGTGGCTGGTGCAGGCAGAACGCAGATATTTCGCCAGAGTTTTGATTTACGGCACAATCATGACTTTTGCGGAAATATCGAAGAGGACGCACTTATGCCACGCAAGCGTGCAGCGGGATATGACAACCAGCGCGAGACCATCGTCGAACAGGCAGCCGCCCTGTTTGCGCGCAACGGTTTCGTGGGCACATCGATGAATGAAGTAGCGCTGGCCTGCGGCCTGTCCAAGGCTTCGTTGTATCACTACTTTGCCGACAAGCATCAATTGCTCATGCACATCTGCGAGGGCCACATCGATCGCCTGTGTGCCCTGGTCGATGAAGTGGCCGAGCAGGATCTGCTCCCCGAGCCGCGTCTGCGCCTGCTGATCCAGCGCTTCGTGGAGGAATACAGCGATGCGCAGAACGAGCATCGGGTACTGACCGAGGATGTGCGTTTCCTGGAGCCGGGAGACCAGAAGCGCATCCTCAACGGCGAGCGCAAGGTCGTCAAGGCGGTCGCCGAGGCCATGTGCGCGGTACGGCCGGAACTGGATCGCAGTCGCATGGCCAAGCCGTTGGCCATGTTGTTGTTCGGCATGATCAACTGGATGTTCATGTGGTTGAAGCCCGATGGCGCGCTGACCCATGAACGCATGGCCGTGGTCGTGGCCGACCTGTTGTTTGGCGGGATCGGCGCCGTGAGCCTGGACGGCGCAGGAAAGAAGAAACGATGACGTGAGCCCTTGATCGCGAGCGTCATTGCAGGCGTGCAGCACCACAATGACAACACATCAAGGAGACCTCCATGCAGTTTGCTCGCCCTTTGCTGGCGCTGGCCCTGGCCGGCTGCGCGCTGGCCGCACACGCCGACATCAACGTCGGCGTCACCGTATCGACCACCGGCCCGGCCGCTTCGCTGGGCATCCCCGAAAAGAACACCATCGCGCTCTTGCCCACCAGCATCGCCGGGCAGAAGATCAACTACATCGTCCTCGATGACGCCTCCGACACCACGCAGGCGGTCAAGAATGCGCGCCGCTTCGTCACTGAAAACAATGTGGACGTCATCGTCGGCTCCTCGATCAGCCCCAATTCGATCTCGATGACCGAAGTGGCCGCCGAGGCGCAGACCCCGATGATCTCGCTGGCGGCCGCCGCGCGCATCGTCGAGCCCATGGACGCCAAGAAGAAATGGGTCTTCAAGACCCCGCAGAACGACATCATGATGTCGCTGGCCATCGCCAAGGACATGGTGGCCCGCGGCTACCAGCGCATCGCCTTCATCGGCTATGCCAATGCCTATGGCGAAGGCTGGTATGAAGAATTCAAGAAGGCCGCTGGCATCAAGAAGCTGGAACTGGTGGCCAATGAGCGCTTCGCCCCCAACGATACATCGGCCACCGCGCAAGCTCTGAAGCTGGTGGCGGCCAAGCCCGATGCGATCCTCATTGCCGCCTCCGGCACCCCGGCCGTGGTGCCGCAGCGGGCCTTGAAGGAGCGTGGCTTCAAGGGCCAGATCTACCAGACCCACGGCGTGGCCAATGCCGACTTCCTGCGCGTGGGCGGCAAGATGCTCGACGGCACCTTGTTGCCGGCCGGCCCGGTGCTGGTAGCGGCGCAACTGCCGGCCAGCAACCCCATCCGCAAGGTAGCGCTGGACTATACCGGCAAGTATGAAGCCGCCCATGGCAAGGGCAGCGTGTCGCTCTTCGGCGGTTATGCCTGGGATGCCGGGGTCTTGCTGCAAGCGGCCATTCCGGCGGCATTGAAGGGGGCCAAGCCAGGCACGCCGGAATTCCGTGCGGCCCTGCGTGATGCGCTGGAAGCCACCAAGGAGGTCACGGGCGTGCATGGCGTCTACAACATGTCGGCCACCGATCACCTGGGCCTGGACCAGCGCGCCACGGTGATGGTCAAGATCGTCGATGGCGCCTGGCAATACCAGCCCTGATCCTGATTCCGATTTCATCATCCGTATTTCACCCTTCGCACCCGGGCCTCCATCGCCCGCGTGCGGGCTTGCCATCACTGACCTGCAATCCGTCTACAGGAGTCCTCCCATGACTACCCGTCCCCCTCTGCTACAGAGTTTCATCGCCGGCCGCTGGTTTGGCGAAAGCCCGGCCCAGGCGCTGCACAGCGCCGTCAACGGTCACACCGTGGCCAGCACCCATGCCGAGTCCATCGATTTCGGCGAGGCGCTGGACCATGCCCGCAGGCAAGGCTTGCCGGGCTTGATGGCGCTGGACTTCCAGCAGCGCGCAGCGATCCTCAAGGCGCTGGGCAAGTATCTGGTGGAGCACAAGGAAACGCTGTATGCCGTCTCGGCGCACACGGGCGCCACCCGCAACGATAGCTGGATCGACATCGAAGGCGGCAGCGGCACGCTGTTTGCCTACGCCAGCATCGGCACCAATGAATTCCCTTCCTCCAACCTGGTGCACGAAGGCCCGGCCCTGGCGCTGGGCAAGCAGGGACGTTTTTCCGGCACCCACATCCTGGTGCCGCGCGGCGGGGTGGCGGTCCACATCAATGCCTTCAACTTCCCCATCTGGGGAATGCTGGAAAAATTCGCCCCCAGCTTCCTGGCCGGGATGCCCTGCATCGTCAAACCGGCTACCGCCACCAGCTACCTGACAGAAGCCGCGGTGCGCCTGATCCAGCAATCGGGCCTGCTGCCGGCGGGCAGCCTGCAATTGGTCATCGGCGCCACCGGCGACCTGCTGGAGCGCCTGCAGGCACAGGATGTGGTCACCTTCACCGGCTCGGCCGATACCGCCGCCAAGCTGCGCGCCCATCCCAACCTGATCGCCAATGCCATCCCCTTCAATGCCGAAGCCGATTCGCTGAACTGCGCCATCCTCGGCCCCGATGTCACCGCCGACGATGAAGAGTTCGAGCTCTTCGTCAAGGAAGTGGCGCGCGAGATGAGCACCAAGGCCGGCCAGAAATGCACGGCCATTCGCCGCGCCATCGTGCCGCGCCAGCACGTCGATGCGGTGGCCGAACGGCTGGCTGCACGTCTGTCCAAGATCGTGGTGGGCGACCCGGCGCTGGAGTCGGTGCGCATGGGGCCGCTGGCCTCCAAGGCCCAGCAGCGCGATGTCGAAGAACGGGTGGCCTTGTTGAAGCAGAGCGCCGAGGTGATTCTGGGTGCGGGCGGAAGCTTCCAGCCGCAAGGCGAGGGCGTGGCCGAGGGCGCGTTCTTCGCGCCCACCTTGCTGCTGGCACGCGACACCGGCGCCGGCAGCCCGGTGCATGAAGTGGAAGCCTTCGGCCCGGTCAGCACCCTGATGCCCTACGACGATCTGGATGAAGCCCTGGCCCTGGCCGCCCGTGGCCGCGGCAGCCTGGTGGCCAGCCTGGTCACGCGCAGCCCGGCCGTGGCGGCGCGCGCCATTCCGGTGGCGGCGGCCTGGCATGGCCGCCTGCTGGTACTGGACCGCGAAGCCGCCACCGAATCCACCGGCCACGGCTCGCCGCTGCCGCAGCTCAAGCATGGCGGTCCTGGTCGCGCCGGTGGTGGCGAGGAGCTGGGCGGCGCACGCGCCGTCAAGCACTACCTGCAACGTACTGCCGTGCAAGGCTCGCCCACCATGCTGTCCGCGGTGGTGGGAGAACACGTGCGCGGCGCCCAGGTGCGCGATTCGGGCATCCATCCCTTCCGTCATTACTTCGAAGACCTGCAGATCGGCGATTCGCACACCACGCACCGCCGCACCGTCACCGAAGCCGACATCGTCAATTTCGGCTGTCTCTCGGGCGACCATTTCTACATGCACTTCGACGATATCTCGGCCCGCCAGTCGCCCTTCGGCAAGCGCATCGCGCACGGTTACTTCGTGCTCTCGGCGGCCGCCGGCCTGTTCGTCTCGCCGGCGCCGGGTCCGGTGCTGGCCAACTATGGGTTGGATACGCTGCGCTTCGTCAAGCCGGTGGGCATCGGTGACACCATCTCGGCGCGCCTGACCTGCAAGCGCAAGATCGACCGCAACAAGAAGGACGCCAACGGCCAGGGGCAGGGCGTGGTGGCCTGGGATGTGGAGGTGAGCAACCAGGACGGCGAGCTGGTGGCTTCCTACGACATCCTGACCCTGGTGGCCAAGAAACCGGCCTAGGGTTGCTGGAAGAAAGCTTCATGTACCAAGTGGTATCCGCGCCAGAGACCAGAAAAAAAGCCTAAAAGGTTCATATAAACAAGAACCAGGCATCTACCGGCCAGTCGCAGCCCGAACTGCGGCGGCCGGCATCAACAGGAGGAGACAAGTGGATACGAGCATTCTGACCGTGCTGATCCAGGACGGCATCACGACCGGCGCCATCTATGCGCTGCTGTCGCTGGCGCTGGTGCTGGTGTTTTCAGTGACACGGGTGATTTTCCTGCCGCAGGGCGAGTTCGTCGCCTTCGGCGCCTTGACGCTGGCGGCCATCCAGAACGGCCAGGCGCCCGGCACGGCGCTGCTGCTGGTGGCGCTGGGCGGCGTGAGCCTGGCGGTGGAAGCCGGCACCGCCCTGCGCCTGGCCGCTACCCGCACGCGCTTGCTGCGGCGCCTGCCGTTGCTGCTGGTGACCCATATCGCGCTGCCGGTGGCGCTCTATGCCGTCACGCGCTACCTCGATCTGCAAGCCCTGGCCATGCCCTGGCAGATCTTGCTGGCGCTCTTGATCGTGGTACCGATGGGGCCGATGATCTATCGCGTGGCCTACCAGCCGCTGGCGCACTCCAGCGTGCTGGTGCTGCTGATCGTCTCGCTGGGTGTGCACCTGGCCATGGTCGGCCTGGGCTTGCTGATGTTCGGGCCGGAAGGGACCAATACGCGGCCCTTCACCGAGCTGCAGTTCAACCTGGGTGAGAGCCCGGTGTCGGGCCAGAGCGTGATCGTGCTGGTCACGGTGGCGGCGCTGATCGCAGTGATCTATGTCTTCTTCGAACGCACCCTGACCGGCAAGGCCTTGCGCGCCACCGCCGTCAACCGTCTGGGGGCGCGCCTGGTGGGGGTGGGCATCAACCAGGCTGGCAAGCTGTCCTTTGCGATGGCCGCTGGCATCGGTGCGCTGTGCGGCATCCTGATTGCGCCCTTCACCATCGTCAACTACGAGTCCGGTTTCATCATCGCCTTGAAGGGTTTCGTCGGCGCCATCTTCGGTGGCCTGGCCAGTTATCCGATTGCGGCGCTGGGTTCGGTGGCGGTGGGGCTGATCGAGAGTTTTTCTTCCTTCTGGGCCAGTTCTTACAAGGAATTGATTGTCTTCACGGTCATCATCCCCATCCTGCTGTGGCGCTCGCTGACCAGCCACCACATCGACGAAGAAGCCTGAGGAGGCCGCCATGAATGCTTTCACATCGCACCGCGCCGCGCTGCCGGTGCTGTTTTTCGCCATCGTGCTGGCTTTGCCGTCACTGGGGTTGCCACCGTTCTGGGTGACTCTGCTGTCCTACGTCGGCCTGTACGCCATCGTCGCCCTGGGTCTGGTGCTGCTGACCGGCGTGGCCGGCCTGATCTCCTTCGGCCAGGCTGCCTTCGTCGGCATCGGCGCCTACACCACGGCCTACCTCACCACGCAGTTTGGACTTTCGCCCTGGATCGGCCTGCTGGCCGGCATCGCGCTGACCGCCTTGTCGGCCTTCCTGATCGGTACGCTGACCATGCGCATCTCCGGCCACTACCTGCCGTTGTCCACCATTGCCTGGGGGCTGTCGCTGTACTACCTGTTCGGCAATCTGGAGATGCTGGGCAAGCATGACGGCATCAACGGTATTCCCGCCATCGCCATCGGCAGTGTCGAGTTCGGCAATGGCCCCTCGATGTACCTGCTGATCTGGGCGGTGGTGATCCTGGCGCTGGTGTCGGTGCTCAATTTCCTCGACTCGCGCGCCGGTCGCGCCGTGCGTGCGCTCCGTTTCGGCACCGTGATGCCGGAGGCGATGGGCGTGGATACGGCGCGGCTGAAGATCGTCATCTTCGTCTATGCAGCGGTGCTGGCGGGGATCTCGGGCTGGTTGTATGCGCACCTGCAACAGGCGGTCAATCCCACGCCCTTCGGTCTGAAGTACGGCATCGATTACCTGCTGATGGTGGTGGTGGGCGGTGCCGGCTACGTGTGGGGCGCGATTCTGGGGGCGGGCTTGCTGGCGGTGTTGAGCAACTTCCTGCAGGAGTGGTTGCCCGGTGTGCTGGGAACCGGCGGCAACTTCGAGGCCATCGTCTTTGGCATTGCCCTGGTGATCTTCCTGCAGTTCGCCAATGAAGGCCTGTGGCCGCGCCTGCAAGCGCGCTTCGGACGGCGCCTGGCGCCGCGCCTGCCGGCCGATGCAGCAGCCTTGGCGCAACTCCCCAAGCCCACGCGCGGCGAAGTGATCCTGGACGTGCAGGCTGCCCGCAAGCAGTTCGGCGGATTGGTGGCGGTCAACGATGTGAGCTTCTCGGTCAAGGCGGGCGAGATCGTCGGTCTGATCGGCCCCAATGGCGCCGGTAAGTCGACCACCTTCAACCTGGTGACCGGAGTGCTGTCGATCACCAGCGGCAAGCTCGATTATCGCGGGCAATCGCTGGCGGGCTTGTCCTCGCGCGACATCGCCAGCCGTGGCATTGCCCGCACCTTCCAGCATGTGCGACTGGTGCCGGGCATGAGTGTGCTGGAAAACGCCGCCATGGGCGCTTTCCGGCGCGGTGAATTCGCGCCCCAGCGCGGCATCCTGGCCAGCCTGGTGCGGGGCAATCGACGGGAAGAAGCGCGCATCTTGAGCGAAGCGCGGCGCCAACTGGAACGCGTCGGCCTGGGCGAGTTGATGCACCGGCCTGCCGGCAGCCTGGCGTTGGGTCAGCAGCGCATCCTCGAAATCGCCCGCGCGCTGTGTTGCGACCCGGCCCTGCTATTGCTGGATGAACCGGCCGCCGGCCTGCGCCTGAAGGAAAAGCAAGCCCTGGCGGCCTTGCTGGACAAGCTGCGCGGCGAAGGCATGGCGGTGCTGCTGGTGGAGCACGACATGGACTTCGTGATGCAATTGACCGACCACATCGTGGTCATGGAATTCGGCAGCAAGATTGCCGAGGGCACGCCGGCCCAGATCCAGGTCCACCCGGCCGTGCTGGAAGCCTACCTGGGAGGAGCCCAATGATGACCGCTGCCACCGTGATGACCCCCGCCCCCAGCCAGGCCGAAGTGCGTGCCACTACTGCCCCGGTGCTGCTACAAGTGACGGGCCTGTCGGCCCGCTACGGCAAGGTCGCCGCGCTCACCGATGCGGCGCTGTCGCTGCGTGCCGGCCAGATCGTCACCGTCATCGGCCCCAATGGCGCGGGCAAGTCGACCCTGCTCAATGCCATGATGGGCGCCATGCCGGCCGGGGCCGCAGCCAGCGGCCGTATCCTGTTCCAGGGCGAGGATGTGAGCCAGATGGAAGTGGAAGAGCGCGTGGCCCGCGGGCTGTCGCTGGTACCGGAAAAGCGCGAATTATTTACCAGCATGGCGGTGGAAGACAATCTGCTGCTGGGCGCCTACAAGCGGCGGCGCAATGGGGAATCGGGTTACCTGGACCAGCAGGATTTCGTCTATACGTTGTTTCCGCGTCTGAAGGAACGCCGCAAGCAGGCGGCCGGCACGCTCTCCGGCGGCGAGCGCCAGATGCTGGCGGTGGGCCGCGCGCTCATGGCCAAGCCGCAGGTGCTGATGCTCGATGAACCCAGCCTGGGACTGGCGCCGTTGATCACCAAGGAAATTCTGTCCATCATCAGCCAGTTGCGCAGCACCGGCGTGGCCACCTTGCTGGTGGAACAGAATGCGCGGGCCGCCTTGCAGGTGGCCGACCATGGCTATGTGCTGGAGATGGGCGAGATGGTCTGCGAGGGACCGGCCGGGGTGTTGGCGGCGGATCGCAAGATCGTGGAGAGTTATCTGGGGGTGGCGCGGCATTGAACCGATCTCTGCGGGGCCCAACTTGGATGCATGAATGGGGTATTTTTTAGACATTTTTACCCCATTGAATGTGCGATTCTCGACGTTTTCCAGGACTCGGTTCTGTCGTCGCAGGTTTAGCCGCCTGCAATCCCCCTGATCGCCTGACTCCGCTGCTGCAACAAGGCATACACCCCCAGCGACACGACAAAGGTCAATGGCGCCGACAGCGACTGCCAGAAGCCCGCCATCTCCATCAGCACGAAGCCCAGCAACACGCCGCAAAGCCACGCCCCCAGCCCCACGCGGTTGATGCCCGGCGCGCCATCGGCCACCACGCCGTGCTCGCTGGCAGTGAGGATATGCGCCAGCGCCACGCCCACCCAGGCCACCACGAACACGCCCTGATAGGCCAGCGCCTTGAGCAGGTAGGAAAACACGTCAGCCAGCATCAGCCCATACACCACCGCGCCCACCACCACCGCCCACACCAGCCGTGAGGCGCGCAGCCCCAGCAGGTTGCCGAAGAAGGCTTGCATGTTCACCGTGGCCAGGTAGTAGTTGGCCGTGTTGATGCGGGTCTGCGTAACCCATACGAAGAGCAGGCCCCAGACGCCCATCAGCTTCAGGATCGCCATCACTACCGACACTTCCGAGAGCGCGCCCTCCTGCGGGATGCTGCTGGCCAGGTAGATGCCGGCAGCGCCATTGAGCAGGATGGTGACCAGGTAGAAGGGCATCCCGAAATTGAAGCGGCCATGGTAGGTCGCATCTTCCGGCTTGCCGAAGCGGGCATAGTCGAAGGTGAACATCATCAGCACCCACACCCCCATGTAATAGGTGAAGCAGCTCCACCAGCCGTCGGCGGGCGGCAGCGCCGGGCCGAAGTCGAGCCACTGCGGCTGGTAGCCATACTGGCTCACCGCCAGCACCAGCGCCATCAATAACCCCAGCAGGTAGAACGGCAGCAGCACGCCGTTGAACTTGTCCAGCCAGTGCTGCACGCTGCCAAACACCAGCGGCACGCTATAGAGCACCACGATGAGCGCGGCCACCGGATAGAGCAGCGAGGGATACAGATGATGCAGGGCCACGGCGATCACCGAGCCCTCGAAGACGGCGTAATAGATCGCCGTGGAAAAGAAGATCAGCGTGGCCAGCGAAGCGCCCAGCCGGCCGAACAGGATGCGTGAGAACAGCGCCACCGACAGCCCGGTGCGCATGGCGTAGCGGCTGATGCAGGCATTGATGAGCCCGTAGCTGATGACTGACAGCACCATGCCGATCAAGGCATTGCGTGCGCCATAGGTGAGCGCCAGCGAAGCCCCCACCACGATGTAGAAGATCGCACTGCAGACGGCCCACCAGGCCATCGTCAGCGAGAGCTTGCCCATGCGGGCGCTGGTGGGAATGCTTTGGGTGGAGAGGTCGATTTCCTTGTTCTGCGTTTGTGATAAGCCGGCCATGTTAGTTCTCCAGAAGAGATGAAAGGGTGGTAACGATGAGGCTGGATGAAATCAAGCTGCAAGCAAGCAGCTCCCCCCACCAGGCGGGTGAGCCTGGTGTTGTGGCAGGGAGAGGGTGATACGTCTAGAGGTTCAACAGACTGCCCAGGCGCTGCAAGCGCTGCTGGTAATGGCGTCGGGCCTGCAGCGCCTGTTCCAGCGTGACGCGTTCGAACTGCGCCTGGTGGTTGGGTTGCAGTTGCCCGATCAGGTCGAGGTCGGCGCTGATGACGGTGCCGATGGTGGCGTAGCCGCCGCCCGAAACCGCGTCGCGCAGCAGCACGATGGGTTCCAGGCCGCCGGGGATCTGGATCGAGCCGATGGGATAGCAGGCATCGACGATGTTGGAGGGATCCGAGCCGGCGCCGAAGGGTTGCTCGCGCGGCCTGAATTGCATGGGCTGGCCGCCCTTGAAACGGTAGCCGATGCGGTCGGCTTCGGAACCGACGGTCCAGGTGTCGGCGAAGAAGCGCTCCACGGCGTCATCGGTGAGGCGATGTATATACAGGCCGGGCACCACGCGCAGCGTCGTCTGGCGCGCATACACCGGCACCAGCGACAAGGGCAGGGCGCGGCCTTCCAGTGCCTGCGCGCTGGGACGGCCCAGCGGGATTTCATCGTCCTTGGCCAGCTTGCGTCCCTGCCATCCACCCAGAGCCCCCAAGCCATAGGTGGAGCGGCTTTCCAGCACCACCGGCACATCGATGCCGCCGCCGATGGCGATATAGCTGCGCGCACCGGACTTGGGGTAATCGAAGCTCAACACCTGCCCGCTGCGCACCTTGAAAGCGGTATCCAGCGGCTGTTCCAGTCCATCCACGCGCGGCTGCATCCGGGCGCCGGTGACCGCGACCAGGGCGTCGCGCTGGAACTGCAGTTGCGGGCCCAGGAGCGTGCATTCCAGTGCCGAGGTGGTGGCGGCATTGCCCACCAGCAGGTTGGCGGCGCGCAGGGCATATTGGTCCAGTGCGCCCGAGGGCGGAATGCCGAGGTGGTAATAACCTTCGCGCCCGCCATCCTGCACCGAGGTGGCCAGGCCGGGCTGTTTGACCTTAATCGTCATGGAGGGCCTCCTTGAGGGCTTGGATGCAGGCCTTGGGGTTGGCCTGGAAGGCGTCGAGGTCGAAGCTGGCGGGGCGGATGCGCAAGTCGAAGCGCCCCGCTTCTACCGCCGCGATGGCGGCATCGTAGTCGGTGCGGGTGATCGGTTTGAATTGCACGATGTCGCCGGCACGGAAGAACACCATCGATTCCTGCAGGTAGGGCAGGGCCTGTTGCGGGTCATAGATGGGCGCGGGCGTGACCCCGAACATCTGGTAACCACCGGCCCCGCGCACCGAGTAGATGCAGCCGAAGCAGCCGCCGTGACCCAGCGTCAGCTTGGGCGTGTCGGTGCGCGGACGCAGGTACTTGGGTACCTGCAATTGCTGGTGTTGCTCCACCATCTGGAACATGAAGGGCAAGCCGGCCACGAAGCCCACCATGGAGACGAACCAGGGGCTGCCGCTGTGGGCTGCGATGAAGGCGGCGACATCGGCATGACCATTGATGCGCGCCGCGTATTGCAGGTCGGTCGAGCTCGGGTCTTGGTGGCGGTCCCGAAAACGCGCCTGGGTTTCATTGGTCCAGGGATCATCGTAGAGCACCGGGATTTCGATGATGCGGGTCTGGATGCGACGCTCGGTGGTGGTGCTGGCTTCGAGTGCCTTGACCTGTTCCAGCAGCTCCAGCGGATGGATCAGGTCGGGGTTGAAGCGGATCTGGAACGAGGCATTGGCCAGGCAGACATCCAGCACGCCCGGCAGCGCCAACTGCTCGACGGCGCGGGTGATGGCCATGGCGCGGAAGAAGGCCTCCAGCGACATCGCCTCCGACACCTCGGCAAAGAGGTGTTCATCGCCGGCGATGCTGTAACGGATGGCGGGGGTTGCGGTAGCTAAGCGGGTGGACATCTCATGCCTCCTCTAGTTGCGCGCTACGCTGGGCGGCGCGTTCGGCCAGCCAGCTTTCCAGCGCACCGGTATCGAAGCGGGCGTGGCGCACGCGTTCATCGGCCAGCAGCCACTGGTGCAGCGGCAGCGTGGTCGCCATGCCGGTCAACTGCGTGGCGGCCAGCGCGGCCTGGGCGCGGGCGATGGCTTGCGCGCGGTCGGCGCCGTGCACCACCAGCTTGGCCAGCAGCGAATCGTAATAGGGCGGCACGCGGTAACCGGGGTACAGGTGGCTTTCCACACGGATGCCTGGACCTTGCGGCCAGCTCAGTTCGGCCACGGTGCCAGGGCAGGGGAAGAAGTTGCGTGCCGGGTCTTCGGCATTGATGCGCATCTCCAGTGCCGCGCCTTCCATCTGGATCTCGGATTGCTGCCACGCCAGCGGCTCGCCGCCGGCAATGCGCAACATGGCTTGCACCAGGTCGATGCCGGTGATCATCTCGGTGACCGGATGTTCGACCTGGATGCGGGTATTCATCTCGATGAAGAAGAACTCGCCGCTGTGGGCATCGAACAGGTATTCCAGCGTACCCGCACCGCGATAGCGCAAGTCCTCGGCCAGGCGCACCGCGCTGTCGCACAAGGCGCTGCGCTGGGCCGGAGTCAGCGCCGGCGAGGGGGCTTCTTCGAAGACCTTCTGGCGGCGACGTTGCAGCGAGCATTCGCGCTCGAACAGGTGTACGGCGCGCTGGCCATCACCCAGGATCTGCACTTCGATATGGCGCGCCTGGCCGATGAAGCGCTCCAGGTAGACCGCACCGGACCCGAAGGCGGCCTTGGCTTCGCCTTGCGCCACCGGGAATTCACGCGCCAGCTCGGCCGCATCGTGGGCGATGCGGATGCCGCGCCCACCGCCTCCGGCCGAGGCCTTGATCAGCAGGGGATAGCCGATCTGTTCGGCGCAAGCCAGGGCCGATGGCAGATCCTCCAGTTCGCCCGGCGAGCCCGGCACCACCGGCACCCCCGCTGCGGCAGCGGTGCGCCGCGCCTCGGCCTTGTCGCCCATGCGGCGGATGGTCTCGGCTTGCGGCCCCACGAAGATCAAGCCGGCCGCCGTCACCGCCTCGGCAAAGTCCGCATTCTCGGACAGGAACCCATAACCCGGATGGATGGCATTGGCGCCGCTGGACTTCGCGGCGTGCAGCAGCGCCTCGCCATTCAGATAGCTGCGATCGGCGCGGGCCGGGCCGATGATCTGGACTTCATCGGCCATGCGCGCGGCCAGGGAATCCTGATCGGCCTCGCTGCAGGCGGCCACCGTCGGGATGCCCAGCGCTTGCGCAGCGCGAATGATGCGCACCGCGATCTCGCCGCGATTGGCCACCAGCAGCTTGTGGATGGAAGAATTCATCACCTGCTCCTCAGGCGGCGCTGTCGATGGAGGCCACCAGTTGGCCCGGTTCGACCGGATCGCCGTTCTCGATATGGAAACCGATCAGCTTGCCGCCTTGCTCGGCCTGCAATTCCGTAAATTGTTTCATCACTTCGATCAGGCCAATGACCGCACCGGCCTGGACCTCATCGCCGATCTCGGCATAGGGCGGCGCCTCCGGGCTGGACCGGCGATAGAAGGTGCCGGGCAAAGGTGAGTGCACTTCGTGGACTGCCATGACTTTTCTCCTTTGTGATGATGCGTGACGATGTACTGACTTAGCGCGGTGCGGCTACTGCGATATCGGCCGCCTCCAGGCTGGCGCGCGTGGCCTGGACCAGGGCCAGCGCCCCGGGGGTGTCGCTGTGGATGCAGACCGAGTCGAAGCGGATCGGAATATCCTGCCCGTCGACGGTGCGCACCACGCCCTCGCGGCAGGCCCGCAATACCTTGGCGGCCACCTGGTCGGGATCGAGTGCGCCCACGCGGCGGGTGAAGACGATCGAGCCGCTGTGGTCGTAATCGCGATCGGCATAGAACTCGCAGACCACCGCCTGCCCCAGTTCCTGCGCCACGCGCCAGACCGCCGAGCCGTTCATGCAGAACAGAAGCAAGTTCGAGTCCAGCTGGCGCAGGGTCTGCACGAACACCCGCGCCGCCTCTTCGTCGCGGGCCAGGTGCATGTAGAGCGCACCATGGGGCTTGATGTGTTGCAGGCTCATGCCGTTGAGGCGGGCGAACTCGCGCAGCGCGCCCAACTGGTAGAGCATGTCGTTGACCAGCTCGGTGGCCGGGGCATTGAGATGGCGGCGACCGAAGCCGACCAGATCCCGGAAGCCTGGATGGGCGCCGATGGCCACGCCGTGGCGCCGCGCCTGTTCCACCGTGCGCCGCATGATGTTGGGATCGCCCGCATGAAAACCCGTGGCGATATTGGCTGAACTGATCAGGGGCATGATGGCGTCATCGACGCCATCGCCGATGGTCCAGGGACCGAAGCCTTCGCCCATGTCCGAATTCAGATCGATTTTTCTCATCTCGTGCTCTCCTGCGCTGCCGGAATCAGCGCGTGAAAATGAGTATAGAAATCGAGGTTGGTATTGGATAGATGTATTATCAGAGGGCTTGATATCGAAAAATCCGATAGCTTATGAAGGGCATCACAACATGGCCATCACCCTCCGGCAGATCCGCTATTTCGTCGCCACCGCCGAAGTCGGCCAGATATCACAGGCTGCGATCCACCTGCACATTTCGCAATCCTCGGTCACCAGCGCCATCCAGGAACTGGAGGCGCTGCTGGGCGCACCGCTGTTCATCCGCTCGCCGCAGGGGATGATCCTGACCGACAGCGGGCGGCATTTCCTCAATCACGCGTATTCGATTCTGCGCAGCGTAGACGACGCGATGAAGAGCCCGCTGCCCGACAACACCGCCAGCGGCAGCTTGCGGGTGGCGGCCAGTTATACGGTGCTGGGATATTTTTTGCCGCACCATTTGCAGCGCTTGTCGCAGTCCTATCCGGGCATCAAGCTGCATGTCCACGAGAAGGAGCGCGCCGAGATCGAGCAGAGCCTGGTGGAGGGCGATATTGATATGGCGGTGGTGCTCACATCCAACCTGCGCCATCGTGACATTGCGTATGAGACCTTGTTCGGTTCCGTACGGCGGCTATGGCTACCGGCGCGCCATCGGCTGGGCGAGCGCTCGGTGGTGAATCTCGCGGAGGTGGCGACGGAACCCTTCATCCTGCTGACGGTGGATGAGGCCGACAAGACCGCGCTGCGCTACTGGAACCAGAGCGGACGCAAGCCCAACATCCTCATGCGCACCAGTTCCATCGAGGCGGTGCGTAGCATGGTGGCCAATGGGTCGGGGGTGGCGATCCTGTCGGACCTGGTGTATCGGCCTTGGTCGCTGGAGGGATTGCGGATTGAGACCGTGTTGCTGATGGATCATGTGCCGGCCATGAACGTGGGGCTGGCCTGGCGCAAGGGGGTGAAGTTTACGCCGGCGATGGAGGCCGTGCGGGAGTATTTCAGGCAGTCGTTTTTGACGCCGCAGTTGAGTAGTGGGAGGAGATGAGGCGGTCATCCTTCTAGGTCGAGAATGACTTCCAGTTGAATTGTCCACGGAGTTTGCCGCGACAGTGGGGCGGGGCTCAATGCCGTGCTGCCCTAGATGAGTCCGCTTGATCCGCAGTATCCAAGCAAGAAACGAAGTGTCGTTCGAAAGATTACTGCCTTTGTGGAGAAGTTTAAGGAATTCGGCGGGGGAAATCTGAAGAGACTTGTCCGGGGGCTTGGCCTCGTGTTCCACTTCAATTTGATCCGCGTGGGAATCGGGGCAAAAAACGATCCAATCGATGTCGAACGAACCTCCCGCTGGATGACCGCGCCGAGCCGACGCTGGCACGGAATCTAGGGGCCGATGTCAGCGCGTGCGAGGTCGAGATCGACGAGCAAATCACCCCCTTGCAACTGAGATGCCTGCGCGCGCCGGCATCAGTCATGAAGTAGTCCACTCATTTTCGAAAGGCAGACCATGTCCGACACACCTTCATTTTATATGCGTGTCAAGTTGAGCCCGCAGGCGTATGCCGATTACCTGGAAAGCGACGACTGTAGCGTCGCCTCAGATTTCGACGATTGGGTCGAATGGCTGAACACCAAGGGCAACTACGACCCGCCGATCACGCAGGCCGATGTTGATGAATACAGCGAAGTTAGGCGCGGAGAGCGAACGGTCAAGGAATCGCTCGAAGGCTGGTGCTCATCATCGGAGTGCTATGGCCTGACCATGTCGACCTACGATTCCGCAACCGGCATCTGGCAATTCAGCAGCCTTGATTTCTCCTACAGCATCTATACCCTCTTGGCGAGTCTTCCGTTGTTGAGAAGTGTTTGCCGCTACAAGGATACGGCGGACACGGATTATCTATTGATCTACGATTTCCTGAATTTTCCAACAGACCGTTTCGGCATATTCACCCTGGAGCAGGGGCGATCGTCCATTGTAGAAAGCGTGCCCGAGGCCTTCGTTGCCGAAGCCAACGCCCATCTGTCCAAGCAGTATGACCTCTGCATCCGCGCAAACCCCGACTGAGCCTTACAGAAGGCCGCCGTATGCGAATCATTCCGCGGCGCCTTCTGTGGCAACAAAAAAAAGCATGAATATGGCCGCCCTCCGTGGCGCGCTTCATGCAATACCAAGAAGCAAAAAAAATCCCCGTATTCACGAGGATTTAAGTTTTTTTGGCGATTTCTGCAACGTGATGAAATTGCCTGAAGCAGCTAAATTGAATCAGACATTGAACAAGAAATTCATCACATCCCCATCCTTGACCACATACTCCTTGCCTTCCGCGCGCATCTTGCCCGCTTCCTTGGCCCCCGCCTCACCCTTGAAGGCGATGAAGTCTTCAAAGGCAATGGTCTGCGCACGAATGAAACCGCGCTCGAAGTCGGTGTGGATCACGCCAGCCGCCTGCGGGCCGGTGGCGCCGACCGGAATCGTCCAGGCGCGCACTTCCTTTACGCCGGCGGTGAAGTAGGTCTGCAAGCCCAAGAGCTTGAAGGCGGCGCGGATCAAGCGGTCCAGGCCGGGTTCTTCCATGCCCATGTCGGCCAGGAAGTCGGCCTTGTCGGCGTCGTCCAGGTCGGCGATCTCGGCTTCGATGGCCGCGCAGATGGCCACGATGGGGGCGTTCTGTTCCTGGGCATAGGTGGTCAACTGGTCCAGCAGCGGGTTGTTGGTGAAGCCGCTGTCGGACACGTTGGCCACGTACATGGCCGGCTTGGCGGTGATCAGGCACAGCGGCTTGATCAGCAGCATTTCTTCGGCATCCAGGCCCAGGGCGCGCACCGGCTTGGCTTCGTCCAGCGCCGGCATGATGCGTTCCAGCAGGGCCACCAGCTTGGCGGCATCCTTGTCGCCGGAGCGCGCCTTCTTCTGTTCGCGGTGGATGGCTTTCTCGACCGTGCCCATGTCGGCCAGGGCCAGTTCGGTCTGGATCACCGCGATGTCGTCCAGCGGGCTCACGCGGCCGGCGACGTGGATCACGTTGGGGTCTTCGAAGCAGCGCACCACGTTGACGATGGCGTCGGTCTCGCGGATGTGCGAGAGGAATTGGTTGCCCAGGCCTTCACCCTTGGAGGCGCCCGCCACCAGGCCGGCGATGTCGACGAATTCGACTGCGGCCGGCAGGATGCGCTCGGGCTTGACGATTTCGGCCAGCGCCTTCAAGCGCGGATCGGGCACTTCGACGATGCCGACGTTGGGCTCGATGGTGCAGAACGGGTAGTTCTCGGCGGCGATGCCGGCCTTGGTCAGCGCGTTGAAAAGAGTGGACTTACCGACGTTGGGCAGACCCACGATGCCGCATTTGAGGCTCATGACAGATTCTTCCGAAAGCAAAACCGTCATTGTAGCAAGCCGCGCGCCCCAACCCACAGCTTTGCGTCGCAGCATCGGTCTTCGGTGCAGGCTGTGGCATTGCGCCATCATTGCTACTATATGAACGATACGTCGCGTCTCGAAAATTGTCGAAATCGCACTATTTCGTTGCGTACATACCACGTAATGGGAATTTTCGGTGAGATGCAATATTTTACTGACCCAGCCGTCAACAAGTTGGTTGACGGCAAGAGTTGTCATCTGTCGTGAACTTGTAGGTAACTTGTTAAGAACGGGGCTTTTCCGCGTTGGCCATTTACACGGTGTATTGCCTTCTTGAAAGCGATTTGTAAAATTTGCTCTACAATGTCGGTTTTCCAAAGCACACAAAGAATCCCTTTGCCTAATATCGTTGAAATCCGCGATCTGCATTTCCGTTATGGCGACCGGCCTATTCTGACCGGTCTGCATATGGACTTCCCGCGCGGCAAGGTGGTGGCGGTGATGGGCGGTTCCGGGTCGGGCAAGACCACGATCCTGCGCCTGATCGGCGGGCAGTTGCAGCCGCAGCAGGGCAGGGTGGAAGTGGATGGCGAAAACGTGCCGTCGCTGGCGACCAAGCAGTTGTATCTGCTGCGTCGCAAGATGGGTATGTTGTTCCAGAACGGTGCGCTCTTTACCGATATGACGGTGTTCGACAACGTGGCCTTTCCGCTGCGCGAACATACCGATCTGGATGACACGCTGATCCGCGACCTGGTGCTCATGAAGTTGAACGCCGTGGGCCTGCGCAATGCGGCGGCCTTGAAGCCGGCCGAGATTTCCGGCGGTATGGCGCGGCGCGTGGCGCTGGCGCGGGCCATCGCGCTGGATCCGGCGCTGATCATGTATGACGAACCGTTTGCCGGTCTCGATCCGATTTCCATGGGCGTGACGGCCAACCTGATCCGGCGTCTCAATGATGCTCTGGGTTCTACCTCCATCCTGGTCTCGCACGACGTCAATGAATCCTTTGCCATTGCCGACTATGTGTATTTCCTGTCGGCCGGCAAGATCGTGGCACAGGGTACGCCGCAAGAAATGCGTGAATCGACCGACCCCTATGTGAAGCAATTTGTCCATGCCCAGGCCGATGGCCCGGTGCCCTTCCACTATCCCGGCAAGTCGTTGGCCGAGGATCTGGGTCTGGGAGGTGGCGCATGATCGTCAATGCTGTCAGCGCCCTGGGCCGCAGCGTGCGTGAGTTCGCCGTCGGCGTGGGTTTTGCCGCGCGCATGTTCGTCAATATGCTGGGTGCTTCACTGGGCTTGCTGCGCCGGCCGCGTCTGATTACCGACCAGATCCATTTCATCGGTAACTATTCGCTGGTGATCATTACGGTGTCGGGCCTGTTCGTGGGCTTCGTGCTGGGTTTGCAGGGTTATTACACGCTCAATAAATATGGTTCCGAGCAAGCGCTGGGCCTGCTGGTGGCCTTGTCGCTGACCCGTGAACTGGGGCCGGTGGTAACGGCGCTGCTTTTCGCTGGCCGTGCCGGTACCTCGCTGACCGCGGAAATCGGCCTGATGAAGGCTGGCGAGCAATTGTCGGCCATGGAGATGATGGCCGTGAACCCGCTGCAACGCGTGGTGGCGCCGCGCTTCTGGGCCGGCGTGATTTCCATGCCGGTGCTGGCGGCGATCTTCAGTGCCGTGGGTGTCATGGGCGGTTACGTGGTGGGCGTGCTCCTGATCGGTGTCGATGAGGGGGCGTTCTGGTCGCAGATGCAGGGCGGGGTGGATGTCTGGAATGACGTCGCCAACGGTGTGTTGAAGAGCATCGTCTTCGGCGTGGCCGTCACCTTCGTGGCCCTGTTCCAGGGTTATGAAGCGCAACCCACGCCCGAGGGCGTGGCCCGCGCCACCACCCGCACGGTGGTGATCGCTTCGCTGACGGTACTGGGGCTGGATTTCCTGCTGACTGCATTAATGTTCAGCTAAGTACCGCAAGCAATGGATAAAGCGCCCGTGCAGGGTGCAACGATGTGAATAAAAGGGTTGACTATGCAACGTAAATCACTGGATGCCTGGGTTGGAATCTTCGTGCTGCTGGGTGTGGCGGCACTGGCTTTCCTGGCATTGAAGGTCGGCAACATGAGCTCCATGTCCTTCGGCCAGAAGACCTATGCCCTCAAGGCAAACTTCGACAACATCGGCGGCCTGAAGTCGCGTGCGGCCGTCAAGAGTGCCGGCGTGGTGGTGGGGCGAGTGGATTCGATCCGTTTCGATGACCAGACCTTCCGCGCCGTGGTCACGTTGAACATGGATGAGAGCTACAAATTCCCCAAGGACAGCTCGGCCAAGATCCTGACCTCGGGCCTGTTGGGCGAACAATACATCGGCATCGAGCCGGGGGGCGACACGGCCAATCTGGCCGCAGGCGATACGATTAAGATGACACAATCCGCCATCGTGCTGGAAAACCTGATCGGTCAATTCCTGTACAGCAAGGCGGCAGAGGGAAAGGATGATTCCAAATGAATCAAATGAATAAAAAAGCCATCAACACCGCCTACGCGGGCCGCCTGGGCGCCTTCGCCCTGGCTGCCGCTGCCCTGAGCGGCTGTGCCAGCACCAGCAATAATCCCAACGATCCGCTGGAAGGCTTCAACCGCACCATGTTCAGCTTCAACGACACGGTCGACAAGGTGGCCTTGAAGCCGGCCGCGCAAGCCTATGACACCGTGGTACCGACGCCGGTCCAGCATGGCGTGGGTAATTTCTTTGGCAACATCGGCGATGTCTGGTCGTCCATCAACCAGCTGTTGCAGGGTCGTATTGAGCAGGGTGTCTCGACCTTCATGCGCGTGGCCATCAACACCACCTTCGGTCTGGGTGGCGTGCTGGACGTGGCAACCGAAGCGCGCCTGCCGCGTGAAAAGTCCGATTTCGGCCAGACCCTGGGCAAGTGGGGCGTAGGCTCCGGTCCTTATGTGGTGCTGCCGTTCTTTGGCCCCTCCACCGTGCGTGATACCGCCGGGATGCCGGTGGACCTGTACGGTGACCTGTGGACCTACAAGCGTCCGGTGCGCTGGCGCAACGTCGGTGCGGTGGTGCGCATCGTCGACCGCCGTGCCCAGTTGCTGGATGCCTCGACCCTGCTGGAAGATGCCGCGCTGGACAAGTACGACTTCGTGCGCGACGCCTACCTGCAACGTCGCCAGAGCCAGATCAATGGCGCCTCCTCCAGTGGCGGTGAACAGAAGGAAGAAGCCATCAAGCCCTAAGGGCGGGATGCGCAGGATGTAGTGAGTGTTGCAAGGCCACGCGGCGCAGCGGCTTGCCGTGGTCTTGAAATCCAGATCAATCGCTCAATCTGTAACATCCGTGCCGATCTGTGACGGTACGGGAACCCCGCTCTCGGGCGGGTTTCGAAGGAGTTGCCGGCCTGCTGCCGCAAGCTGTTGCCCCTAATGGGGCTCACAGTCGTGCGAGGAGGTGACTGGCCCCTTCTGCTGACTCGAATGGAAAACAACTTATGAAGATGCTCACCAAACTTTTCGCCATCGCTGCCTTCGCGATCCCCGCGCTGTCCTTCTCCGGCGTGGCCGCAGCCCAGGAAGCCCCGGACGCGCTGGTCAAGCGCATCAGCTCGGAAGTGCTGGATACCGCCAAGAACGACAAGGACATCCAGTCCGGCGACAACTCCCGCATCATGCAACTGGTGGAACAGAAGATCCTGCCCTACGTGGACTTCGAACGCATGACCCAACTGGCGGCCGGCCGCTACTGGCGCCAGGCGACCCCGGACCAGCAAAAGCAGCTGATCACCCAGTTCCGCAGCCTGCTGGTGTTCACCTATTCGGGCGCGCTGTCGCAGGTGCGTGACCAGAAGATCGAATTCAAGCCGCTGCGCGCCGCGCCTGGCGACACCGAAGTGGAAGTCAATTCGCAAGTCATTTCCGCCCGCGGTGGCGAGCCCATCCAGTTGAGCTATCGCCTGGAAAAGAAGGGCGACGGCTGGAAGCTGTATGACGTCAACGTGCTGGGCGCCTGGCTGGTGGAAGCCTATCGCGGCACCTTCGCCAGCGAGATCAACAAGGGCGGCATCGACGGCCTGATCAAGGCGCTGACCGACAAGAACCAGCAGTTGGCCTCGCGCGGCAACGGCAAGAAGTAATCTGTACCGATCCCTGATCCGAAAGAGCGCACCATGTTCAAGCCCGGCACCTCGCTGACCTTCACCAATGCCAGTGCTGTCCTGCGCGAGGGCCTCTCGGCCATCGCCGCCGGTCAGGCCAGCATCGACGTGAGCGGCGTGAGTGTGGTCGACTCTTCGGCCGTGGCCACGCTGCTGGCCTGGCGGCGCGCCGCGGCCGGCCGTGGCGCCGCGCTGGACTTCGGCATCCTGCCGGCCAACCTGCAAAGCCTGGCCGACCTCTACGGCGTGACCGCCCTGCTGCAAGGCGCGTCCGCACCCACCTCCGCCACCGATCGACATCACTGATCGTCCCTCCTTGCGGCCCGGCCTGATGGTCTGCGGCGGCCCGGAAAATCGAATTCCCCTATAATCGAAGGTTTTGCAGGCGCATTGGCGGCTGGTACAGCGGATTCCTTTCCCTTGGGCACGGCGTCTCACCTGCCGGGCAAAACCGAAATACTGCGCCATTGTTAATGGCATAACAACAATATGGTCGCGTCGCACACGCCTCTTCCCACAGAGAGCGATGGCGCGGCCAGGGCGAGGCGTGCAGCCAATTCCGCATGGAATGGGCTGCTCCTCATTTCTTTCTTGCAAGTAACGTATTGAACGGGCGAGGCCATGGCCGCTCTCCAAATCACTGACATCAAGAAACGCTACCAGTCGCTGCAAGCGCTGGGTGGCGTGTCGCTGGCGGTCGAAGAGGGTGAATTCTTCGGCTTGCTCGCCCCCAACGGGCGCTGGCAAGACCACGCTTATTTCCATCATCGCCGGCCTGAACCGGGCCGATTCCGCTCGGTCACCATCCACGGGCATGACGTCGTCAGCGACTATCGCGCCGCCCGCATGAAGCTGGGCGTGGTACCGCAGGAACTGGTGTTCGATCCCTTCTTCACGGTGCGCGAGACCTTGCGGATGCAGTCCGGCTACTTTGGCCTGAGCAACAACGACAAGTGGATCGATGAGGTCATGGAAAACTTGGACCTCACCAACAAGGCCGATACCAACATGCGCGCGCTCTCCGGCGGCATGAAGCGGCGCGTGCTGGTGGCCCAGGCGCTGGTGCACAAGCCGCCGGTGATCGTGCTGGATGAACCCACTGCCGGGGTCGACGTGGAATTGCGCCAGACCCTGTGGCACTTCATCGGCCGCCTGAACCGCGAGGGCCATACCATCGTGTTGACCACGCACTACCTGGAAGAAGCCCAGGCCCTGTGCAATCGCATCGCCATGTTGAAGTTCGGCAAGGTGGTGGCGCTGGACTCCACCGAAGGGCTGATCCGCCGCATCTCCGGTTCGCAAATGGTGCTGCGCTTGAAGCGCGGCAGCTTGCCCGATGGCTTGAAGGCGCTGGTCACCCATCCCGAAGAGCTGTTGGCGGGCAATAAATTCACGCTGCGCGTGACGGACTACCAGGAAGTCGAACCGATCCTGGCCACGCTGCGGACCTCGGGCGCAGAGATCGACGACCTGCAATTGCAGCAGGCCGACCTGGAAGATGTCTTCATCCAGATCATGGGAGATGAAAAATGATCGGTTTCCGTACCTTGTTCTACAAGGAAATCCTGCGTTTCTGGAAGGTCGCTACCCAGACCATCACTGCCCCGGTGGTCACGGCGCTGCTGTACCTGCTGATCTTCGGCCACGTGCTGCAGGATCGCGTGCAGGTCTATCCAGGCGTGAACTACACCGGCTTCCTGGTGCCGGGCCTGGTGATGATGAGCGTGTTGCAGAATGCCTTCGCCAACAGCTCTTCTTCGCTGATCCAGTCCAAGATCACCGGCAACCTGGTGTTCGTACTGTTGACGCCGCTGTCGCACTGGGAAATGTTCGGCGGCTACGTGCTGGCGGCCGTGGTGCGCGGGCTGGCAGTGGGTGCGGGGGTGTTCGTGGTGACCGTCTGGTTCGGCCACATCGATTTCGTGGCGCCGCTGTGGATCCTGGTCTTTGCGCTCTTGGGCGCGGGCATCCTGGGCAGCATGGGCTTGATCGCCGGCATCTGGGCCGAGAAGTTCGACCAACTGGCGGCGTTCCAGAATTTCCTGATCGTGCCCCTGACCTTCCTGGCCGGCGTGTTCTATTCGATACACTCGCTGCCCCCGTTCTGGCAGGCGGTATCGCATTTCAACCCGTTTTTTTATATGATCGATGGCTTTCGCTACGGCTTCTTCGGCCAGTCCGACATTGCTCCCATGACCAGCCTCGGTATCGTCGTCGTGTTCTTCTTGGCGCTCTCTACCCTGGCCGTCCATATGCTCAAGAGCGGCTACAAGCTGCGCGCAGGTTCCCATTGAATCCTTGGCGCCACCTGCCTCGCCATCTCCCCCTATTCCCGTGAAGAGCCACAACATGCTACCCACACCCGAACTCGTCAAAAGCTACATCGCCGCTGGTCTCGATTGCCAGCACCTGGAAGTGGAAGGCGACGGCCAGCACTTCACCGCCGTCATCGTCGCCGAGGCCTTCGCCGGCAAGCGCCTGATCCAGCGCCACCAATTGGTCTATGCCGCGCTGGGCGATCGGATGCGCGAGGAAATCCACGCGCTGTCGATGAAGACCCTGACCCCCGAAGAATTCCAGAAATAAGGCAAGACGATGGACAAGCTCCTGATCCGTGGCGGCCAGCGCCTCTCCGGTGACCTCACCATTTCCGGTGCCAAGAATGCCGCCCTGCCCATCCTGTGCGCGGGCCTGCTGACCGATGGCGACCTGGTCCTCTCCAACGTGCCGCATCTGCAGGACGTGATCACCATCACCAAGCTGATGAACCAGATGGGCCTGCGCGTGCGCGAGAACGGCGAGCACCTGGTCTTGAACGGCAATGACATCACCCGTCCCGAAGCGCCCTATGAACTGGTCAAGACCATGCGCGCCTCGATCCTGGTGCTGGGCCCCTTGCTGGCGCGCTTCGGCCAGGCCAAGGTGTCGTTGCCGGGTGGTTGTGCCATTGGTTCACGTCCGGTGGACCAACACATCAAGGGACTGCAGGCGATGGGCGCGGAAATTCATATCGAAGCCGGATACATCCATGCCAAGGCCAAACGCTTGAAGGGCGCGCGCATCGTCACCGACATGATCACCGTCACCGGTACCGAAAACCTGCTGATGGCCGCCGTGCTGGCCGAGGGCGAGACCGTGCTGGAAAATGCCGCGCGCGAACCCGAAGTGGGCGACCTGGCCAACCTGCTGGTGAAGATGGGCGCGAAGATCGAAGGCATCGGCACCGACCGCCTGGTGATCCAGGGCGTGGACAAGCTGCACGGCGCCGAACATGAAGTCATCGCCGACCGTATCGAGACCGGCACCTTCCTGTGCGCGGTGGCGGCCACCGGGGGTGACGTGACCCTGCACCGCACCCGCGCCGGCTTGCTCGATGCCGCGCTGGACAAGCTGCGCGAAGCCGGCGCCATCCTCACTTCGGGGGAGGACTGGATCCGCATCCAGATGGCGCGTCGTCCCAAGGCGGTGAGCTTCCGTACCACCGAATACCCGGGCTTCCCGACCGACATGCAGGCGCAGTTCATGGCCTTGAACTGCCTGGCCGAAGGCACCAGCCACGTCACCGAGACCATCTTCGAGAACCGCTTCATGCACGTGCAGGAGTTGAATCGCCTGGGCGCGGCCATCGATGTGGAAGGCAATACCGCCATCGTCACCGGCGTGGAAAAATTCCTCGGTGCGCCCGTGATGGCCACCGACCTGCGCGCTTCGGCTTCGCTGGTCATCGCCGGTCTGGCGGCCAAGGGCGAGACGGTGGTGGAGCGCATCTACCACCTCGACCGTGGCTACGACCGCATGGAAGCCAAGCTCTCGGCCATCGGTGCCGATATCGACGCATCAAGTAAAGTTTTCCGATTCCAGAAAAGCACACCATCATGACCCAACAACTGACGCTGGCGCTCTCCAAGGGCCGCATTTTCGAAGAGACCCTGCCGCTGCTCAAAGCCGCCGGCATCACCGTGGCCGAGGATCCGGAATCCTCGCGCAAGCTGATCCTGCCCACCAATGATCCCAATGTGCGCGTGATCATCGTGCGCGCTTCGGACGTGCCGACCTATGTGCAATACGGTGCTGCCGATTTCGGCGTGGCCGGCAAGGACGTGCTGATGGAACACGGCGGTGAAGGTCTGTACCAGCCCATCGACCTGAACATCGCCAAGTGCCGCCTGTCGGTGGCGGTGCAGGAAGGATTCGACTACGCCAACGCAGTGCGCCAGGGCGCGCGCCTGCGCGTGGTGACCAAGTACGTCAACACCGCGCGCGAGCACTTTGCCGCCAAGGGGGTGCACGTGGACCTGATCAAGCTGTATGGCTCGATGGAGCTGGGTCCGCTGGTGGGCCTGTCGGACGCCATCGTCGACCTGGTCAGCACCGGTGGCACGTTGCGTGCCAACAAGCTGGTGGAAGTCGAGCACATCATCGACATTTCTTCACGCCTGGTGGTGAACCAGGCCGCGCTGAAGTTGAAGCGCGAGCGCTTGCAGCCGATTCTCGATGCCTTCGAGAAGGCATCCAAGGCCAAGTAATTCCACGACCCCAGATATCTTCGCAGAGCAGGTGAGACCATGAGCATTGCCATCCGAAAACTCGATTCCGCCGATGCCGGCTTCCGTGACAAGCTGTCGGCCGTACTGGCCTTCGAAGCCAGCGAGGACGAAGCCATCGACCGCGCTGCGGCGACCATCCTGGCCGAGGTGAAGGCGCGCGGCGACGCCGCCGTGCTGGAATACACCCAGCGTTTCGACCGGGTACAGGCCGCTTCCGTGGCCGGCCTGGAGATCGGCAAGGAGGCGCTGCAAGCCGCGCTGGCCGGGTTGCCCGAGGCCCGCCGCCATGCGTTGCAGACCGCTGCTGACCGCGTGCGCGCCTATCATGAGCGCCAGAAGAAGGAATGCGGCTCCGATGGTTTCCTCTATCGCGAAGCCGATGGCACTGAACTGGGCCAGAAGGTCACGCCGCTGGATCGCGTGGGCATCTATGTGCCGGGCGGCAAGGCGGCTTATCCGTCGTCGGTGCTGATGAATGCGATTCCGGCCAAGGTGGCCGGTGTGCAGGAAGTCATCATGGTGGTGCCCACGCCCGATGGCGTGAAGAATGAACTGGTGCTGGCCGCCGCGGCGATTGCCGGCGTGGATCGTGTCTTCACCATCGGTGGTGCGCAAGCCGTGGGCGCATTGGCCTATGGCACCGCGACCATCCCGCAGGTGGACAAGATCGTCGGTCCGGGCAATGCCTACGTCGCTGCTGCCAAGCGCCGCGTGTTCGGCGTGGTGGGCATCGACATGATCGCCGGTCCCTCCGAGATCCTGGTGATCTGCGATGGCGCCACCGATCCCGACTGGATCGCCATGGACCTGTTCTCGCAAGCCGAGCACGATGAACTGGCGCAATCCATCCTGCTGTGCCCGGATGCGGACTACATCGCCAAGGTGGAAGCCTCGATCAACCGCCTGCTGGAGGACATGCCGCGCAAGGACGTGATCCGCACCTCGCTGACCGACCGTGGCGCGCTGGTCAAGGTGCGCGATATGGAACAAGCCTGCGAGATCGCCAACATGATCGCCGCCGAGCACCTGGAAATTTCCGCGCAGGAGCCGCAGCAGTGGGCCGACCAGATCCGCCATGCCGGCGCCATGTTCCTGGGGCGTTTCTCGTCCGAATCGTTGGGCGATTATTGCGCCGGTCCCAATCACGTGCTGCCGACTTCTCGCACGGCGCGCTTCTCCTCGCCACTGGGGGTGTATGACTTCCAGAAGCGTTCCAGCGTGATCCGCGTGTCGGAACAGGGCGCGCAGACGCTGGGCAAGATCGCCGCCGAACTGGCCTATGGCGAAGGCTTGCAGGCGCACGCCCGCTCGGCCGAATTGCGGCTCAAGAAGTGACATGATGACCTCCGCCACCGACTCCCTCGCAGGCGCCGGCTGGCTGGACCGCGTGTATTGCGAGGATGCGCTGGATGCCGGCGGTGGGCTGGCGCGCATTCCCGATGGCAGTGTCGACCTGTTGATCGCCGACCCGCCCTATGGCCTGGGCAAGGATTACGGCAATGATTCCGACAAGCTTGATACCGCTGCGTATCTGGCCTGGACCGAGCAATGGGTCGACGCCGCGCTACCCAAGTTGAAGCCCAATGGCAGCCTCTACATCTTCCTGACCTGGCGCAATTCGCCGGAGATCTTCGTGATGTTGAAGCAGCGCATGACCATGATCAACGAAATCATCTGGGACCGTCGCGTGCCCTCCATGGGGGGGAGCGTGCGGCGTTATTCCTCGGTACATGACACCATCGGCTTCTTTGCCCGCGCCAAGGATTATTTCTTTGATCTCGATGCCATCCGCATTCCCTACGATGCCCAGACCAAGAAAGCGCGTTCGCGCTCCATCTTCGTCGGGGCCAAGTGGCTGGAGATGGGCTACAACCCCAAGGATGTGTGGAGCGTCTCGCGCCTGCATCGCGAGCACAAGGAGCGCGCCGATCACCCTACGCAAAAACCGCTGGAAGTGGTGGAGCGCATGGTCAAGGCCTCCTGTCCGCCGGGTGGCGTGGTGCTTGATCCCTTCATGGGCAGTGGCACTACGGCCGTGGCGGCGCGCCGTTGCGGGCGGCACTTTACCGGTTTCGAACTCAACCCCGATTATTGCGAACTGATCCGCCAGCGCCTTGATGCCCTCGATGCGCCGGCCCCTGCGAGCCAAGACGATGAATCCCTCCAAGCCTGAGACCGTGGACCAACTGGTGGCCAACGTGATCCGCCCCGTGGTGCGCGGCTGGCATTCCTATCACGTGCCCTCGGCGGAGGGACTGGTCAAGCTCGATGCGATGGAAAATCCCTATGTGCTGCCGGTGGCGCTGCGTGAGGAACTGGCGCAGCGATTGGCTGCGCTGGAGCTGAACCGTTATCCGGTGCCGTCCTATACGCAGCTCAAGGCGGCCATCTGCGAGCGCCTGGGGGTGCCGGCAGGCTATGAGGTATTGCTGGGCAATGGTTCGGATGAGTTGATCACCATGCTCTCGGTGGCTTGCGCCATGCCCGGTCGCACCATTGTGGCACCGGAGCCGGGCTTCGTCATGTATGGCATCTCGGCCCAGATGGCCGGGCTGGACTACGTAGGCGTGCCGCTGCGCGCCGACCTGAGCCTGGACCTGCCAGCCATGCTGGCGGCCATCGAGACGCACAAGCCGGTCATCACCTGGCTCGGCTACCCCAACAATCCCACCGGCACGCTCTACGAGATGGCCGACGTGCTGCGCATCATCGAAGCCGCCGCACCCTATGGCCTGGTGGTGGTCGATGAGGCCTACCAGCCCTTTGCCGCCTCTACGCTCATGCCGGCATTGCCGCGGCACAACAACCTGGTGGTCATGCGTACCGTTTCCAAGCTGGGCTTGGCGGGCGTGCGCCTGGGCTACCTGTCGGCGGCGCCGGCGCTGTTGCGTGAATTGGACAAGGTGCGCCCGCCCTATAACGTCAATGTCTTGACCGAAGCGGCCGTCCTGTTCGTGCTGGATCACCTGCACGTGCTGGAGGCCCAGGCCGCGCGGCTGCGTGCGGCGCGCAGCGATCTGGCCAGCGCGCTGGCGGCGCTGGACGGGGTGCAGGTGTTCCCGTCGGCGGCCAATTTCATCTTGATCCGCGTCCCGGATGCCGATAAAGTCTTTGCCGCTTTACTGGCGCGCAAGGTACTTGTCAAAAATGCCGGTAGAATGCATATGTTGCTGCAAAACTGTTTGCGTATTACCGTCAGTTCGGATGAAGAAAACGCCATCTTCCTGACGGCCCTGACAGCAGCACTGCGCGAACTGTGATGGTAAAGATCGCGCCCAGGCAAGCTCCCAGCATTACCCAACGATAGAAGCCCGTCTAACCCTGACCATGTCTACACCGAGAACCGCGGAAGTCGTCCGCAACACCAACGAGACGCAGATCCGCGTTGCCATCAACCTGGATGGCACCGGCCAGCAGAAGCTGGATACCGGCGTGCCCTTCCTGGACCACATGCTGGACCAGATCGCCCGCCATGGCCTGATCGACCTGGATATCCAGGCCAAGGGCGACCTGCACATCGATGCGCACCATACGGTGGAAGACGTGGGGATTACCCTCGGGATGGCCTTTGCCAAGGCCATCGGCGACAAGAAGGGCATCCGCCGCTACGGCCACGCCTACGTGCCGCTGGATGAAGCCCTGTCGCGCGTGGTGATCGATTTCTCCGGCCGTCCCGGCCTGGAATACCACATTCCCTTTACCCGCTCGATGATCGGTTCCTTCGATGTGGACCTGACCAGCGAGTTCTTCCACGGTTTCGTCAATCATGCGCAGGTGACCCTGCACGTGGACAACCTGCGTGGCGTGAATGCCCACCACCAGGCTGAAACCGTGTTCAAGGCTTTCGGCCGCGCGCTGCGCATGGCCGTCGAGCTCGATGCGCGCGCTGCGGGTACGATTCCCTCGACCAAGGGCAGCCTGTAAACGCAGGGTATCGCTAAATCATCTGGTTTTCCGGTGCGTGAGCGCCGTTCAATTTCACCATGAATAAAATTGTTGTAGTCGATTACGGCATGGGCAACCTGCGCTCTGTGGCGCAGGCGCTGCGCCATGTCGCGCCTGAAGCCGATGTGCGCATCTCCGGTGAAGTCGCCGATATCCGCGCTGCCGACCGCGTGGTCCTGCCCGGCCAGGGCGCCATGCCCGACTGTATGCGCAGCTTGCGTGAGTCGGGCGTGCAGGACGCCGTCCTCGAAGCCTCGCGCACCAAGCCGCTGTTCGGCGTATGCGTGGGCGAGCAGATGCTGTTCGACTGGAGTGAAGAAGGCGACACTCCCGGCCTGGGCCTGCTGCCCGGCAAGGTGGTGCGCTTCGAACTCGAAGGCCTGCGCCAGGATGATGGATCGCTGTTCAAGGTGCCGCAGATGGGCTGGAACCATGTGCACCAGACCCGCACTCATCCGCTGTGGGAAGGGATTGCGGATGACGCCTTCTTCTATTTCGTCCACAGCTACTATGCCGTGCCGGCCGAGACCGCCCATGTGGTCGGCCAGACGCCGTATGGTCGTGACTTCGCCTGTGCCGTGGCACGCGATAATATCTTTGCTACCCAGTTCCACCCGGAAAAAAGTGCCTCGGCGGGTTTGCAGCTGTATCGGAATTTCGTACACTGGAAACCTTGATTTTTGTCTTTCCGGCAAGAATCACACTGCTGAGCTTCGATAACCCCTCTTTTTTTACTGACTAGTCATCCCCTAGCCATGCTGCTCATACCCGCCATCGACCTGAAAGACGGTCATTGCGTACGCCTCAAACAAGGTGATATGGAACAAGCCACCGTTTTCTCCGAAGATCCGGCGGAAATGGCCCTGCACTGGCTCAAGCAGGGTGCGCGCCGCCTGCACCTGGTGGACCTCAACGGTGCCTTTGCCGGCAAGCCCAAGAACGAGGCGGCGGTGAAGTCCATCCTGCAGGTGGTCGCCCGTTTCGCCGAGGAAAACGAGGTCGAGGAAATCCCGGTGCAACTGGGTGGCGGCTCCGC
>NZ_BADI01000075.1:0-925 GCF_000333555.1 Herbaspirillum sp. B65
GGATATAAGATGAGATGGCAATCCATTAATTCTATAATCTTGTGTATTAAGTTGAATTAAATAGGTTAATTCATATCATGCTGGATTTAAGCTTCAGCAAACCCCAGGAAGTCGTCAAGCGTCTCTGCGCTCGCTTGCGCACCGAGCGCCTGGCGCTGGAAATGACGCAGTCCGACCTGGCTGGACGCGCCGGTGTGGCCACCAATACCGTCTCCAACCTGGAGGCTGGGCGCAATGTCGGCTTCGAGGCGGTGGTCCGGGTGGCGATGGCGCTGGGCCGTGTCAAGGAACTCGAAGCGCTGTTCCAGCCGAGGCTGGACAGCATCGAGGACATCCAGCGCTACGAAGACACCGCCAAGCGCCGTCGCACAAAAAAGAAGAGGGCCGATGATGCTTGAACAGGTCAAGGTCTTCTATGAGGGATGGGGTGAGCGCTGGCATTGGGGGACTTTGGTGTCGACCACCGCTGTGACCGGTCGGCCACTGATCGCTTTCCAGTACAGCAACGAGGCCAGGCAGAGAGGCCTGGAATTGTCCTCGTACAGATTGCCGCTGGACGGTCCGCTACTGCGTCGAGATTTTCCCGATCACCAATGGCAATTGCCGGGGCCCGTCTATGATGCCTTGCCAGATGGCTGGGGCATGTTGCTGATGGATCGCCTGTTCAGGCAGCGTGGTCTGGCGGCGGCCCGTATCGGTCCTCTGGAGCGCCTGACGTTTATCGGACACAGCGCCATGGGCGCCATGAGCTTCGAGCCGGTCGCTCCCGAAGTCTCAGGTCCGAATATTCATCTCTCCCTGGATCGGCTGGCGGCCGAAGTGCAGGAAGTGCTGCGAGGGGAAGGGGGAGAATTCTTGCAGAGTCTGTTGCAGGTGGGCGGCTCCCCCCATGGGGCAGGCCCAAGGCGCTGATTTATCGCGACCC
>NZ_BADI01000074.1:0-2803 GCF_000333555.1 Herbaspirillum sp. B65
GGCGTTGGCGACTGGATGATGCTCTTGACCTTGCCTTCGACTTCGATCTTGCCTTCGACGTAGGCTTCGCCCAGGTTGGCCAGCGAGGGTGTGAGCAGTGAGGTGATGGCCGATGCGTGCGGAACCTTCAGCGTGACTTCCGGCGTGCCGCTACTGAAGTCGTACTGCTGTCCATTCCACAGCACCAGCCGCAGGGGCAGGGCCGATACGTTGCGAATATTGTCTACCCAGTCATCCAGCAGGCGTTGCATCTCGGCCTGGTCGGGCTCGCGCAGTTCGGTGCACTCCACCAGGCGCAGGACCGAACCATAGTAGCCATTGCGCCGCAGCAGCGCTTCGCGGATTTCGGTACTGACGGTGATCTGGCGCAGCACGCTTTCCATGCTCATGCCAAAGAGCGCATCGACCAGCGACATGATGCCGACAGTGAAGGCCATCTCCGACATCTTGCGTCGTCCGGGCCGGATCTTGGCCGTGATCAATTCCAGCATCTTGCCGCGCGTGGCCGCCAGGATCATCAGCGGCGACATGGTGTGGGCACGCTCCTTGTCGGTATTGGCAAAGAGCAGGATCTGCAGCCAGCGCTTGAGTTGTCGGCGTCCCAGCACGATCAAGGCCTGGCCCAGCGAATCGATGAACTTCTGGAAACCGTAGACGGGCGTGTTGACCAGGCGCAGCAAGGTCAGCGAGAGCGCCACGTCGCGCTTGATGTAGCGCACGATCTCGGCGTTGTCGACATTGCGCACCAGCAGCGTCAACAGATGCATGATGATCATCTTGGACGCCTCCAGCTTCTTGCCCTGGAGGATCATCGGCTTGGCGAAGTAATAACCCTGGAAGAAATCGAAACCGAAGGTCATGCAGTCATTGAACTGCTGCAGCGTCTCGACCTTCTCGGCCAGCAATTCCTTGCGGGCGCGCTTGAAGTGCACGGAAAGCTTGAGCAACTTGCTGGGGTCGACTTCCATCACGTCGATCTTGATGATCTTCACCAGCGGCAGCAGTTCTTCGATTTCCTGTGATTCGGCCACCACATCGTCCAGCGCAAACACGTAACCGGCCTTGACCAGCTCGCGCACGCGCGCCACCAGTTCGGGCGTGACCCGCACCGTCTCCAGGATTTCCAGCACCACCTTGTCAGCCGGCAGGAAATAGATGAAGTCGCTCATCAGCACGGCCGCATCCACATTGATGAAGCCGTGCAGGTTGCCGATCACGTTGGACAGCCCCAGCTCGGAAGCGTGGGCGATCACCGCTGCCGTGGCCGTGACGTCATCCTTGACGTTGGCCGGTCCGAACGCGGCGCTGCGAAACAGCAGTTCGTAACCGATCAAGTCTTGGTCCCGACTCAGGATGGGCTGGCGGGGCAGGAAGAAATCCAGGGCGTGATGCGCGGGAGGGGGCGAGCGGATGGTTCGGCTGACTGGTCTGACATGGTTGTTTTTTTAAATGCCCCTGGTGTTTGCGGAAAATGTTGCCTTAAAGCAATTTACCTATTGTATGCCAATTTGCACTAATCTCAGCAACGTTGCGTCTATTCGAAACGAAAAAATCACCAATAATCGCAACACCAGTATAACCCGACATCAGATTTCCCCGGATTCGAGCACATATTCGGCGCTGTCATCCACCCCCAGCACCTCGATCAGATAGGGCATGACTTCCTTGAGGCCGGCCTCCAGGGTCCAGGGCGGATTGAGAATGAACATGCCGCTATTGTGCAGGCCAAAGCCATCCGGCGCCGGGCCATGGATGGCCAGCGTGACGTTGAGCCAGCTCTTGGCGCCCAGGCGCTTGAGGCGTTCCGGCAACTGACGCGATTCATTGCGTTGCAGGACCGGATACCAGACCGCGTAGGTGCCGGTGGGAAAGCGCGTGAGCGCATCGGCCAGCACCTGGGCCACGTGGGCATAGTCACGCTTGTCTTCATAGGGTGGATCGATCAACACCAGGCCGCGGCGCGAGGGCGGCGGCAGCAAGGCCTTGAGGCCCTGGAAACCGTCACCGCGATACACCATCACGCGCTTGCCGCGGGTGGATGGCCGCTGGCCTTGGGCGGCGGCGTGGGCTTCGAGCTTGCGGAAGTTATCTTCCAGCACCTTCACTTCGCTGGGGTGCAATTCAAACAGACGCAGGCGATCCTGCTCGCGCATGGTCTTCTCGGCGCAATAGGGAGAGCCGGGGTAGTAACGCATCTTGCCGCTGGGGTTGAGCGACTTGACCACGTCGACATATTCCTTGACCATCGCCGGCAAGTCCTTGCGTTCCCACAGCTTGGCGATGCCGGTCTCGTATTCGGCGTTCTTGCTGGCGTAATCTCCATCGAGCGCATAGACGCCGGCGCCGGCATGGGTGTCGATGACCATGTAGGCAGTGTCTTTCTGCCCGAGATAGCGCATCAACTGGATGATCACCATATGCTTCAGGACATCGGCGTGGTTGCCGGCGTGAAAAGCGTGGCGATAACTCAGCATGGAAAATTCACTTCTAGGATGGGGGTTGAAATCGGGTGGCGGGACGGACCTGGACAGGCCGCTGCCACGAACACCGATGAGGTGTAAACGTCATGCATTCTAACAAGGATAAGTGAGCAGTTGTCGGACTAATCCGCCATTGTTACAAAGATACCCTTTTGCAGCGGCTTGGCGAGGCCCCGCCAGGACCACTGAAAAATACGAGCTGATAGCCTCAGTTCCCGGCCCTGTCGAGCCGGAAATAGGCATCCAGCAACGAGGTCTTGAAGACCACACCCAACAGGCGCGGATCTTCGGCGCTGGCGATCACGGGCAGGCGTCGCCCGATG
>NZ_BADI01000073.1:0-1417 GCF_000333555.1 Herbaspirillum sp. B65
CATGCTGGCCCAGTGCCCATAACAAGCGGCTTTTATCACTGCTTTGTTTGACATGACGGTCCAGCGCGCTCGCACCACCCGGCCCCAANTGCTGCCAGGCCTGCTCGAATTGCCGCCGGTCATACGGGCGTCGCGCCCGCCCGGTCAGGTAGGCCTCGATCCTGGCCAGCGGCGATGATCCGGCCCCGTCTGAGGCAGGTGNAGGTGATGTCGACGGATCGTCCGGGTAGCCCTCCTCACCCGCGTAGATGTCTGCCTCTTCCTGCCCGGCATCGCCAAGCATGATGTCCAGTATCGTCAGATAGCGCGATGACATTTCCGGCATGGCCGAAACGCAAGCCGTCATCTCGGCGAGAGTGCGGCCGGCAGAATCTGTTGCATCGCCTGCCTGGCCGGGACGGGCCGGGTAATCAATGCGGTGCAAGGCCCCTGCTTCGGCTTCGGCCTCCAGGCAGCGCTCCAGCTGCGCGATCAGTTGCGTCCGGACGATCCCAAACTCACCGTGCAGGACACCGACAAAGTGCCGCCAGAACGCCATCAGCGCCTGTGCCGACGGCTTGTTCGAGGCCCCCTTCCGGGGAGTGTCTGCCTCATGGACAGCGGCATGGGCAGCATCGACGCCGCGCGCCAGAGCGCGAAATCGCGGCAAAGCGTCCAACATGGCCACGGCCAGTACACGCGCAATATCCAGGCCGGCAAAACATGGTAGATAGCCGCGAACCTGCCAGGTCGTCAAGGCATGCAACAACGGCAGGGAAAATTCCGCGATCTCCGGATCAAGCAGGCGGGCCAGGCGCGGCAACCGGCCCAATCCGATCCAGTCCAGCACGGCTTGCGACAGCTGCACCGAGGTGAGTGCACGCGCCGCTCTACAGCGCAGCAAGTCAGGCAACAGCGCTGTTGTGCCCAACAACTGCGCTGCCATCATGCCCTGCACTGCCGGCGACCTCACGGTAGCCTGCCCCTGCCGACTTGATGGCGAAGATAAACCGGCCAGCTTCTGCCAGGCCGCATCGGCCTGGGATGGCAGCGCATAGAGAGCGCCAATTGGTGGCGACGGCAAATGTGTCCGCCGGCCGGTCTTGCCCTGCCACTGCCGATGCAAGTCGCGAAGAATCACCAGCAAGGCAAACCGTTGCGTGCTGACATGCTCCGCTGGCACCGCGTGCATCAGCAGATTCAGGACGTTGGCATAGTCGAGCTGGTTCCGCTCGCATAGTGACTGCAGGGTATTGCTAACCATCTGCCGCCGCTGGAAGTAAGAGCCCCGCTCGACCATCAGGTAGGCTAGCACCACCTGCCAGAACATTTTTTTATCGACATGGCGCCCCTGGGCCAAGACGGACAATGGCTTTACATGGTCGATGTGGCTGATGATGAAAGGCGTGTTCTGGGGCTCGATCACGGGGACCAGCTG
>NZ_BADI01000072.1:0-1741 GCF_000333555.1 Herbaspirillum sp. B65
TGGGGCCCGTGGTGCCGATTTGATGGGCGCGACTGCCTTCGAGCACCATCAACTGTTCTTGCGTGAGCGCCCGGCCATTGAGCAGGTGACCGCGCTGGTGGGTATTGCACAAGCCGATCACCAACTGATCGGGCGGCGGCACGATGCGCTCGTGCAGGGCGGTATTGGTGCTTTCTCGGATGAAACAGAAATCCTCGGTCTGCACCATGGCCAGCGCACCGACGAAGCGGCCACTGCCCAATTGCTGGTACTCCTGCTCCCATCCGGTGAGCATACTGGCTTGTTCATCCACGTCCGAGAACTGCACGGCGTGGACCGAAAAATCGTCGCAAGACATGGCGCGGCTCCTTATGTTCTGGGTAAATCCATGCAAATTCCGCGCCAGTCGATGGCGACCGGTGCAGCAGGCTGACCCTGAAAAAACACGCGGAAACGACAAGCAAGACGCGCATCGACGCCGCGGACCAGGTCCACGGACGGCGAGGGGCAGGCAGGTATGGTGTTCCGTCTCCGTTGTCTCGGAGCGCCTTCGTGGGCGTCTCTCGGACTATCGTTTTTTCCGCCAATCTACTGAAATGCACGATAAACCACAAGGGCTATTCGTCACATAGGGATTCGGGAGCATTGCAGTAGGCAGTCTATCTGTGCTAGGCCATGGCCTGGATCAGGCCAGGATCGCGGCGGGGCCCTCTTGTTGCGGAAAATCTATTCACCCCGGCAGGACAAATGTCTTTGGGGAAGCCATTGCTATGCATGATTATTCATATAAATCATTTTCATGCCCTTGCCGCAGTGAGGGGGGCAACGTCACGCGTTGCTGAAGAATAGTTCACATTATCAAGCATACAGATGTTCTGAAAAGCAATTCCCCGCAGGCGAAAGCTAGCACCTAGGTGCGATTGTCGGCGTCTGCAAGCTTGGGTTGAATGGCATCGGGAAGAAATTTTACGAGTTTTGACACAAATAAATTCGAGGTGAGGCCAATCTCCTTCAGTAGGCGGCAAGCGCCAGGAGGATGCTGCCCAGGCCCAAGAACAAGCCCGATCCGTGTCATTGCCAACGACTCACACTGCTCAGGGAAAAGCTCATGACCATCACCATTGCCCCCAATCGAATGACTGCGCTGGCCTCTGCGCCCTCGGCCAGGACCACATCGTCAAGCCGCACACGCAAGGCCAATGCGGCCAGCGTGACCAGCACTACCGGCGTGACCAGCTCGGCAGCCGTGGCAGTGGATGGCATCACGTCCACCGATGCCTTCGACGGCGGCAAGTCCTCCCTGGCCGAGGGCAGGGCCAGCAGCCTGGCGCCTTCGCACCATGCGCGCAGCCAGCGGCGCGAGCAGGCGCAGCGCTCGCACCCGCAGCGCATCGAGGCCGCCAGCGGGCCGGCCCCGCAGCCGCCGCTGGTGATGGCCAGTAGCTCCGCCGAGCTCGCCGATGCCGCCCAGCCATCCCAGGCGGTCGTGAGCCAGCACACCGCAGCACAAGACTTGCTTGCCGCCACCGTGAGCGAGCAAGCCGCGCGCGTGGATACATCTCCCACAAACTCGACGAAGTGGCCGAGATCTGCGACACCATCTCGGTGATCCGCGATGGCAAGCACATCGCCACCACCCCAATGCAAGAGATGGATGTGGACAAGATCATCACCCAGATGGTCGGCCGCGAAATCACCGCCATGTACCCGGAACGCAACCACGCCATCGGCGAGGTGGTGCGGAGGCGCGCCACATCACCTG
>NZ_BADI01000071.1:0-2281 GCF_000333555.1 Herbaspirillum sp. B65
CGGCCTTGGCCAGGTGGATTGGGTAAAGCCGGCCTGGTCGCAGCTATTGGTTTCATAGACCGGGATCACGTAGGCTTCGCGGTGCTTCCACAGCTTGCCCTGGGCGTCGTAGTCGTCGGCGGCCATCAGGTTCCAGCTGTCTTCGTCCACGTAGAACGTGCGCTTGGGCGCCAGGTGACGCACTCCCGCCTTGACGGTAGCTTCCACTACCCACACCCGGTGCAGCTCGTAGCGTCGGGCGTTTTCGGCGATGTATTCGTCACTGGCCACGTCCTCGAACTTGGCCTTGAAGTCGGTGGCGCCGAAGCTGCCGTAGGGCACGTACATTTCCTTCTTGCCCACCAGCTTCCAGTCGAAGCGGTCGATGGTGCCGTTGAAGACCATGGGTTCATCCAGGGTGTACTGGTTTTCCATGCCGATCTGTGGCGAGTCGTAGGCATAGGAGGGCATACGACGCACGCGGCGCTGGCCGGGGAAGTAGTAGAAGGTCTCGCCGCCGGGCTGGTTGAGGAAGGTGGTCAGCGACAGCGCTTGTCCTGCCAGCGCGGTCGGCGAGTTGTAGGCGAAGTAGGTGTAGTACTCCACCGGCGGCAGCGTGGACAGGTTCACGCTGCCCTTGGCGGCCCAGGGGAAGAACATGGTCTGCTGCGAGCCGGCCTTGATCCATTCGCTGCTGCCCTTGCGTGGGGAGACGGCGGTGATGGTCGACTTCCATTCCTGGGTCACGCCGCGATAGCGCATCTTGCTGTTGTACATGACTTCCTCGCCGCTCTTGGGCAGCGGGAAGGGGATGCCCGGCACCACCGCTTCGGCCAGGCTCCAGCCGTCGGCGCCGAGCTTGGCGCTGGTGTTCTTCTTGGTGTTCTCCACCACGAAATCGGGGGCGCTGCAGTAGCGGTGGCTGGGGTAGATATCCATCTTGTAGCCCTTGATCTGCTTGATCAGGGCGACCTGGCCGGGGCTGAGCTTGCTGGCGTACTTGTCGACGTTGGAGGCATCGATGGTCTCGCTCTTCTTGTCGTCCTTGTACTTGAAGAAGTCGCGGCGCAGCTTGCCATAGGACCAGCCGGGCAGGACCACGTTTTCCTCTTTCCACTCCGGCACGCCATTGCCGCCCGCCTTTTCACCCCCCAGCGGCGTGAGGCTGCCGCCCAGGTCGGCCGGGCTGGCCGCGTGGGCGAAACCGCTCGCCAACGCCAGGGCCATGACGCTCATGTTGATGACCTTCATAGTGCTCTTCTCCCTTTTCGTGATGTTCAATAATGCGTAGGCGTCTTCCAGGGCCAGCTGGGCTATCCCTATCGCGGCAACCCGAGCGGGCTGCGTGCCATGGCTGACAAGATGGCGATTGACTCGCTTATGGCCTTGTCCTGGATAGGTCTTGTTTTGAGAACAGTGGACGAAAGAGAATTTAGAAGGGTCGACCTTGCAACTGTTAGCCACTTTTAGCAAACCACGGTCCCGACCCATGCGCAGGGTGATCCAAAATGAAGCGCGATACGTAATTGCCTCCCGTCCAATAAGGGTTTTCAGGGGGGGCTTATGGGATGTGAGGAGAGTTGCAGCTTGCTGCAAGTCATCAAGACGATCAGGCTTTGCGCAAGAAATTTGTCCCGCCACAAAGAGGGGGGCGTTGATTGCAATGATATAAATCGACCAATTGGTCGAATTTATAGGAGCTTAAGCTCGTATTCTGCTGAAATGCCGTTCACCCCCTCCAAGCGGGATGAGCGGACCAATGAAACGGGGGGAAGGGTTGCAACAGAGGAACGCCGCAGCAACCGGACGCTTTTGCCAAAACCGGATAAGCCTGTGCCCCGGAATCGTTCAGGCGGGCAAGATGCCGGTGCATTCACAGATGGTAACGGATGATACCGATCTGCCCCCGGCATCAGGGTTCGGAGACCGCCTTGAGCACCGTCTCCGAAGGCAGCACGCCGAACATCTTCTTGTATTCGGAGGCGAAGCGGCTGGGATGATTGAAGCCGCACAGCGCGGCCAGGTTGCCGATGGTGGCCTGGCGGTCATGGCTTCGATCCTGGTCGGTGCGGCGCTTGATCTCGCGGTGCGCGGCATTCAGGCGCAGGGCCTTGAGGTATTGCAGCGGCGAGATATCCAGCCGCTCCTCGAAGCAGTATTGCAGGGTGCGGCGGCTCACGTGGGTGGCGTGGCAGACGTCGAGGATGCCGATTTCCTCGCCCGCATGAAGGCGCATGTAATCGATGGCGTTCTGCACGATGCGTGCGCGCCGCTGGCGTGAAGGCAGGGCCGATTCCAGTTC
>NZ_BADI01000070.1:0-917 GCF_000333555.1 Herbaspirillum sp. B65
ACGCACCCGGCTTGCCCGTGAATCGAATTGCGTCGCTCCGAAGCGCGACTGGCCATGCTGGTAGCGCTTGAAGCGCTGGTAGGCCAGTGGTGCCAGCAGGCCCACGGAAATACTCCCCAGCGCCGGCCAGACGAAGAAGTTCTTGAATACGCCCCCGGCAGAGCCGCGAAAGCCGAAACGGATGCCGCGGTAACTGGTGTTATAGAGCTTGAATTGCAGGCTGCGCCAGATCAGCCAGGGGCCGGCCACGGCCATGACGATGGCGGCGATCAAGCCCAGCACGACATTGAACGCCGCCGCCAGTTGATACAGCCCCATTACCACCACGGCGATGATGCGACCCTTGAGGATGGCCATGGGATTGCCGTGATAGTCGAAGCTGGCTCCGGCCACCGAGGTATTGGCGTAGAAGTAGCGCAGGCGGCGCACCTTGGCCCAGGCCGAATAGATGCCCAGCGTCACGACCGATAGCAGCAGGTTGACAATCCAGATGCGGAAGTATTCCGAGCCGCTGGCGCTAAAGGAGAAGCCTTGCGGTGCGCTGTGGTCGGCCGAGTCGCGCAGGGCGGTGGCGAAATTGGTGGGTGCTTGGGGCGGCGTGGAGGGTGGTTGGGCCGCAGATTCGGGCAAGTCAGATTGATCGTTCATGGAAGCTCTTGTGTTGGTTGTTGTAAGGGATAGGTCTGCCAGTGGGGTCGGGGAAGAATCTATTGCTCGCAAGTAAAAGTCAAGTTGTCGGGCTTCATTGCGCGTCATGTATGGATGTTGTAGGGGATAACCTCGCGTTTTTTCGAAGGCAACTGGCCTGGCCTCCTGCAAAAATGCACTGTTTGTGCGAACATGGGCGCCCAGATGCGGTCAAGGAACGGGCATTACGCGATGACCTCCGGTTTTTATCCTCCCGCATCCGCGCCCAA
>NZ_BADI01000069.1:0-484 GCF_000333555.1 Herbaspirillum sp. B65
CGCCGCTGCAATGTCACATAAAACGAATTTAAAGGATGTGAATGTGCGGCGCGCCAATTTTCTATTATTGGCATATAGGTAGGCAAATCCGGGTTCCCGCTTACTAGTTTTCTGCCTGCGGAATTTACTTGTTCCCGCGTGAACATTGGCTTGGAATATATAGACATTCGCTAGCTCTTCTTTTCTTATGAATGCAGTTCGACTTTGAGTAAGCATAACGCCGCCGCAGTTGAATGCGGCGGTTCTCCCGATTATTTGTTTTTGCGATTGTCGTGAGCGCTAATACGCTTATATTTTCCAGCGTGGCCCATTAGAAGTTCAAGCAGCCGACCGTGTAGATATGGATAAGCATCATCATAGGTAATGTTGGGGTTGCCAGCGCCGCCTTCTGCTCTGAAATTGAGATGCTCATCTTCAACCTCGGCAACAAACTTAATTGCTCCTTTCCACTGAGTGGGCTGGTAAATAAAGTTGTCGCCGGAAT
>NZ_BADI01000068.1:0-3381 GCF_000333555.1 Herbaspirillum sp. B65
CCGTGGCGCCCATGACGAAGTGCTGGTGACGTTGCTGGTGTGGCACATCGATGTCGGCGACTATGAACGGGCCTGNCAGCTCTCGGCCTATGCCCTGGAGCACCGGTTCACTCTGCCGGATCGCTATAACCGCACCTTGCCCACGCTGCTGCAGGATGACTTTGCCGGCGCCAGCCTGGGCGGCAAGTTGAAGGACGACCCCGCACGCGCAGCCAACATCCTGCAGCAGGTGCTGGCCATGACCGGCAATGCCGACACGCCAGACCAGGCGCGCGCCAAAGTGCATAAGGCGCTGGGCCTGGCCCTGCTGGAGCTGGTCAATCAGGTGGACGCCGAGAACATCACGGCGGCCTCTGCCGATCAGGCCACGGCCGCACTCCAGCACCTCACCCGTGCGAGCGAGCTGCATCAGGCGGCCGGCGTCAAGAAGGAAATCGAGCGGCTGGAACGGCGCCTGAAAAAGTTCGCCGAGCCGGCCAAGTAAAGAGCACCCCACGGCGCAGGGCGGCCCGGAACGGAAGCGGCACAGTTCGTCGGATGTTCCGGCCACCGCCCCCACTCTCTCCAAGACCATGAACTACCTTGATGACGTACCGGTGATACCGGGGCCGACCACGCCGGCCGATGTGAAAGACATCACCAATGACGGCTTTTTCCCTGACATCAGCATGTCTGCCATGCGCAACGCTATGCGGCTGGATTCAACGGTCACGGATGCCCGCCTGCGCCCGGCCCTGGTGGACGCAATCCTGACCACTAATCGGCTGCTGCGAGAGTGGCAAGCAGGCCACCTGGCCGGGGGCATCCAGACGCTGGATCAGGTACCCGCGCTCAAGGTGGACGGTGAAAGCCAGTACGTCGCGCACTACCGGCGCGCCGTCTACAGCTTCGCCAAGGCCGACATCTTCGAAAGCTATCGGGACTACGACACCACGGCGAGCGCCCTGACCGACAAGAAGAACATGGAATGGATGGATACCGCGCCGGACGTGCAGCGCCGTAATGGCCATTGGGCCATCAATGACATTCTCGGCCGCACGCACGCCACCGTGGAGCTGATCTGATGCAGGTACGCAGCCAGCAAGGCGACACGCTTGATGCACTGGTGTTTCGCTACCTGGGCGCCAGCAGCGGCTACGTGGAACAGGCGCTGGCCTTAAATCCGGCACTCGCCGCACTCGGCGCCGTGTTGCCGGCCGGGACCATCGTCACGCTGCCGGCCGCGCTGGAAGCATCGGCCACCACGCAAGACAGCATCAGCCTGTGGGACTGAACACATGAATACGAAATCACTGACAAGGGGAAACCAAGTTATGGCAGCAGAATCCGCGGGCGGCATCGCTGCCGTCCTGAAAATCTACGGCATCAAGGCGGTGCTGGGCATGGCAGGTGCTGCGCTGCTGTACATCGTCCTGCCGCCGCGCAATGCCGATGGCTCCTTCAATGAGAAGGAATTTGTGGTGCGCCTGGCCTGCGCGGGCGCGTTCTCGATCATGTTCGGCGACCTGGCGTTTTCGCTTCTGGTGCAACATGCATCCACCGTGGCCACCGTGCTAGGACCGAAGCCGGTCGATCTGATGGTGGGTGCGCCGGCCTGGTGGATTACGCGGGCCGTGGCGCTGTGGTTCCAACGGCGCCAGGGCAAGGACATTGCCGAGCTGGCGCGTGATGTGAAGGAAACGCTGTGAATCCACTCGACAATCGCCGCGCCTTCCTGGGCATGATCCGCTTTTCTGAGGGCACCTCGAACTCCCCGACTACGCGCGACCGCGGCTATGACCAGATTGTCGGCCGCACCCGCTTTACCAGCTATGCCGACCATCCTCGCGTGCGGGTCTACCTGCCGCGCTACAAGGTATGGTCCACCGCAGCCGGTGGCTATCAGTTGCTGATGCGTTACTACGACCATTACGCACCACTGCTGAAACTGAAGGGTTTTGCGCCGGACGTGCAGGATGCCATCGCCCTGCAGCAGATCAAGGAGTGCCGGGCGCTGCCCGATATCGATGCTGGCCGGCTGAGTGATGCAATCGCCAAGTGCAAGAACATCTGGGCGTCGTTGCCGGGTGCGGGCTACGGCCAGTTTGAACATCGTTATGCGGATCTGGAACAAGCCTTCCTCCGTGAAGGCGGCGACGCCATCGTGCTGCCGACGCTGAAAACCAGCGAGGAACTGCATTTGGCGTTTCTGGATGCGGGCGGGGTGTTGGCATGACGCTGACCGATGCCTGGCGCACCCGGTTGTGTGCCGGGCTCGGCGTCGGCTTACTGGCGGCGGCCTTTGCATCTGCCTGGGCAATCCAGGGATGGCGAAAGGATGCCGACATTGACCACCTGAAGGCCGGGATTGCCGTGGCCAATCAGGCGGTGGCGGACGCTAGGGCTGAACGCACGCAGAAGGTTCTACAGGCCGAGCGCAACGCACGCGATGCTATCCAGGCCATTACCGACAAGCTCACGAACGAAAGGGATGCCGCCCGCCATGAAAAAGACACTTACATTGCTGGCGTGCGCAGTGGCGCTATCCGGCTGTCAGTCCCCGTCACCGCTGCAATGCCAGCCGGGGCCAGTTGCCCAGGTTCCGCCACTACCGGGGGAGCTGGCCAGGAAGCGCGAGCCGAACTTACGCCAGCGGCAGCAGAGTTTCTTGACGACATCGCCAGCCAAGGCGATGACGCCATCCGACAAGCCAATGCCCTGATCAATGCCTATAATGCCTTGCGAGAAAAACTGAATGTACAAGCCCAACAATCTGCGGGACTACCTGCGCAAGGCCATTAAGGAACTGGCGCAGAACCCGGACAAGCTGCACATCTTCATCGATGAGGGCGGCACCCGCGCCACCGGGACGGCTGGCCTGTCCTTCGAGTATGAATACGTGCTGAATCTGATCTTGACCGATTTGGGTCTCGATCTTGATGTGGTATTTATTCCCCTCTTGGCATGGATGCGGGTTCACCAGCGAGAAGCCTTCGCCAATCCTGAGAACGCGAAGAAGGCCGTGCGTTTCGAGGTGGACATGAACAGCGCCCAATCTCTCGATCTGTCGATCAAGCTCACGCTCACCGAGCGCACCATCGTAAAACGTCAGGATGGTGGCCGGCTGCAAATTAGCCATGCAGCCGAACCGCAGCTCACCCCGCCCTTCGCCGACGACTTCTGGCAGCTCTACCGGGGCGATAGCCTGCTGGCCGAATGGGACGTGCCGAAGCTGCCATGAGTGATGACCTGCAACGACTGGGAGAATGGGCCCGCGCCCTCATCGCGAAAGTACAGCCAGCGCAACGGCGCCAGCTCGTGCGCCAGGTGGCCAACGATCTACGGCGCGAGCACGCCAGGATGATCGCGCAGCAGATAGCGCCGGACGGCACGCCCTATCCT
>NZ_BADI01000067.1:0-1871 GCF_000333555.1 Herbaspirillum sp. B65
GCAGAAGCGCTCGGCCTTGACAACCTGCACGACCAGATGCGCGAGGGCACGACCGACAAGCGCTATTTCACGCTGGTGCAGGGGGACTGGAAGAACGCCCGCCAGCATGTGAAGTTGCCGCTCTTCAAGTACAGCAAACTGTTTAGCCGCATCGGTGGCGGCGAGAAGAAAGCCGATGCCCAGCACGCTGACGTGGTTGCGGCCATGACCGCCGTGGCCGAAAAGGTGGGCGAGTTCGCACAAGCCACCGCGCAGACTGGCAAGGATGTCGCCGAGGCCGTGGCGCGCCTGGAGAAGCTGGAGAAGCGTGTCGGCGATGAATCAACCACCGCCGAGCAGTTCCGCCAGACCGTCAATCTGACCGACAAGAGCAACGTACAGCGCCCACCGGCCACCGGTGGCGGCAGCAGCGGCGCTGCGCTGACCGAGTTCTAAGCCGGCCCTGGCACGTCCCCCCCTTTTACGCATTTACCCTGGAGCAGAACACATGAAGAATCAGACCCGTGCCGCCTATAACGCCTACACTGCGCGCCTGGCGAGCCTGAATGATGTCGCTGGCGGCGCCGTCCATTCGACGTTCTCGGTAGACCCGAGCGTGCAGCAGAAGCTGGAAGACAAAATGCAGGAATCGTCGGAATTCCTGTCCAGCATCAACCTGATTGGCGTCGATGAACTGGAAGGCGAGAAGATCGGCCTGGGCGTGTCCGGCCCCATCGCCAGCCGCACCGATACCCGCGGCGACAAGCGCCGTAACACCCGCGATGCATCAGCCCTGTCGAACACCCGCTATCGCTGCGAGAAAACCAATTTCGATACTCATATCACCTATGCCAAGCTGGACGCCTGGGCCAAGTTCCAGGACTTCCAGTTGCGCCTGGCTAATGCCATTCTGAAGCGCCAGGCACTGGACCGCATCATGATCGGCTTCAACGGCGTGAAGGTCGCGGCCGATACCAATCTCGACCAGTATCCGCTGCTGCAAGACGTGAACAAGGGCTGGCTGCAGCAGATCCGCGAGCAGTCGCCGCAGCGTGTCATGGGCCTGGTCGGCCAGGATCTGCCGGGCAAGGTCATCATCGGCAAAGGCGAAGGTACCGATTATGTGAACCTCGATGCCGCCGTGTATGACGCGGTAACCAATCTGGACCCGTGGTATCAGGACGATACCGGCCTGGTGGTGATCGTCGGTCGCGAACTGCTGCATGACAAGTATTTCCCGCTGATCAACAAGGCACAAGCGCCGACCGAAGTCCTGGCCGCCGACATCATCGTGAGCCAAAAGCGCATCGGCGGCCTGCCGGCTGTGCGGGTGCCGTCCTTCCCGGCCAATGCCATGTTGATTACCCGCCTGGACAATCTGTCGATCTACTTCCAGAACGGTGGCCGCCGCCGTCGCGTGGTCGATGAACCGAAGGCCGACCGCATCGAAAACTATGAATCGTCCAACGACGCCTACGTGATCGAGGATGAGGGCTTGGCCGCTCTGGTAGAAAACGTGGTGCTGCAAGATGCGGCAGCGGGTGGCGCCTGATGTCTCGCCTGTCCCCCGCTGCGCGCCATCGGGAACGGATGCTGGGCAAGCTGGCGGCGGCTGCCGGCGAGCCTGGCGGCGTGACCACTGGCAGCGCCTATGAGCTGATGCTAATGAAGCTCCACGAAGACCGCCGCACGCTGTCCAACATTCAATCCATCGAACGCAAGATTGAGATGAAGGCCACCATGGCGGCCCAGTGCAAGGCCGGGCTGGTCGGCTCGTTTCCGGCGCTCAATGCACGGCCGGCCGAGCTGCTCGATACCTGGCTGAGCCAGTTGCAGGAAGAACTGGCCGAGTGGCAACAAGCGCATCCGCAACGCAAGGTCGGGCCGATCGC
>NZ_BADI01000066.1:0-3853 GCF_000333555.1 Herbaspirillum sp. B65
GCGGTTCTTCAGCGAGGCCGCTTGTTCCTCCGTGCGTTGCGAGAGATCGATGTTGCCTTGCGCGATCTCATGCGCGGCCACGTGGATCGGCTCAAATTCGTAGTTGGCTCGCCAGCCATTGACGAAGAAGTACCGCCCCGGCTCCACGCCCACGCGCGTGTACTTGGCCAGCGCCGGCTTGAGACTCAACAGCTTCCCGGTCATACTCTCGCGCCGCTCGGCATAGCAATTGCCGAAGAGTAGAAAGTCCAGGGCCAGGCGCGTGAAGTCCGCCCGCGACAAGATGGCGGACGGCTGGAAGGTCGAGGCCAGGATGTTGACCTTGCACCAGATGGCGCTGGCGTGATGGACGCTGGCATTGAGCGACTTCGCCAGGCCAGCCATGCTCAAGGGCGGCTCGTACCAGTCGCCATTGCGATAGCACTCGGCATCGGCCAGCATGTCGCGGCCTTCCAGAACCGGCGACGGATCGCCGAACGTGAATGCCTCGACCGATGGCGTGGCCGGCGCCGGTACGGTGGCCGGTGGCGTGTTGGTGAATGCAGCCGCACGGCGGCGTGCTCTGTGTTTCATCAGAAGAACTCCATGGAAGAGGTGTTGTTAGCGGTGGTGCCTTCGAACGGTTCATAATCTAGGGCGTGCATGACCGACCAGGCCAAGTCAGCGTGACCGGTTTCTTCCGAGCGGCCGGCGTCGTAGGTGACGGCGCGTCCGCTGGGCGTGAGGATCTTGCGAATGGCCATGAAGGACTGCGCGATATCAGTCCAGCCGGCATCGAATTGCAGGCGACCACTTCGGATGATGTTTTGGGCCTTCAGCACCATCCGTGTTTTGACTTCAGGCGAATAGCTGATAGGCGTCACTGCGGGGAAGAATTGTTTGACCAGCGGGAAGACGCCCACGCCCATGCCGGTGGTATCGATACCGATGTACTGGACGTTGTACCGACCGCACATTTCCTTGATGAGCGCGGCCTGTTCCGAAAAATCCTTACCTCGCCACTGGTGGCGCTCCAGAATGCGGAAATTTCCGCCTGGGACCAGTGGCGGTGCAATCACCGAGCAGCCGGCACTGTCGCCCGTCAGTGAAGGGTCATAGCCGATCCACACGGGCCGGTGGCCGAAGGGACGGGCCGTAAATGGCTTGTAGTCATCCCAATCTACCCACGAATCGACCATGCCTCGCTGTAGGTCAGCGAGCGGAAACACCGACGCAGAATCGTCGATGAAATTGCACATCAGCAGGTTGTCGAACTGGTCCGGCGAGTATTCGAAGTCGCGCAGTTCATCGATGTCGAACAGATCGCAACCACCGGCCGCAGCGTCCATGATCGTAACGATCTGGCGCCAAATTTTGTCCTCGCCCGTGAAACCCGATGACAGCCGCTTGTGGCTCACATCGATATTGACCTTGTCGCCCTTGGCGCGGCGCTTGTTGAACGCTTCGCCGGTCCAGAACGGATAGGCCTGGTGCGTGGTGGCCGAGGGCGTCGAGAAATAGGTTTTGCGCCACTTCTTGTGCAAGGCCATGCCGGACGCGACCTTGTTCAATTCCGTGAAATTGTGCGTCCAGAAAAACTCATCGAAATAGAAATTGCCGTGATAGCCTTGCGCGGTCCTGGCGTTCGTACCGAGGAAATACAGGTGCGCGCCATTGGGCAGCACGATGGGATCGCCTGACAACTCCACGCCGCACGCATCCTTCGCAAACTGGATGATGTACTGCTTGAAGACGTGCGCTTGCGACTTCGAGGCTGAGAGAAAAATCTGATTGCGCCCGGTCTGGATGGCATCAATCAATGCCTCGCGTGCGAAGTACCAGGTCGCACCGATCTGGCGCGATTTGAGAATGATGCGCGTGCGCTCGCTGCCATTCCGGTACCAGACCTTTTGATAGTCGAACAGCGAATCGTTGAATGCCTCGACGATGCGCTGCTGCGCTTCCTCGCTGAACTCATTGCGCACCGGCTTCTTCTTGGGGCCAGCATTGCGATTGGCGATCTTGGGATTGAGGTCGGTTTCATTGCCGCCCGGCTGCTCATAGCGGCGCACGCGCGCGGCCTGCACAAGCTGACGCATCAACGCGTCGAGTTCCTTGTACTCGCCATTGCCCTTTACTTCCTTGGCGATCAGTTGCACTATGCGCGCTTCAAGGGCAATCTCTACGCGCTCCAGGCGCGAAACCTTTTCCCATTCGTCGCGGTGCTTCCAGCTATTGACGGTGGAACGCTTAATCTTCAGGTGGCGCGCAATCGACGAAATGCGCCAGCCCTCGAAATACAGGCGGCGCGCAAGCTGCCGAGGCTCGGTCGCCTGATCGATGTTGTCCTTGATGTCTTCTGGAATATCTAACATGCCGCAAGCGTAGGCGGCGCGCGCGCGTAGCGGGGACTTTGCAGAGTCGCTATCCCCCTTTTCAACCCTCACTTCATTGAAGCATTTCGCCCATCGGCAGAAGATGGCGTTATCCGATCAACCGATAACGAGCGCGAAAACTCATGGCAACCAAGAGCAAATTTTTCCGCGTCGCGACTGAGGGCGCGACCACTGACGGCCGCAGCATCACCCGCGAGCAAATCCAGCAAATGGCCGACAGCTACAACGTGAAAACCTACGGCGCTCGCGTGTGGGTCGAACACCTGCGCAGCCTGCTGCCCGATGGCCCTTTCAAGGCGTATGGCGATGTGCTGTCGCTGAAGGCGGAAGAAGTCGATACCGAAAACGGTAAGCGCCTGGCCCTGTTCGCACAGATCGAACCGACGCCCGCGCTCATCGCCATGAACAAGGATCGTCAGAAGATCTATACCAGCATCGAGCTGGCCGACAAGTTTGCCGATACCGGTAGTTCCTATCTGGTCGGCCTGGCCGTCACCGACAGTCCCGCGAGCCTGGGTACCGAAATTCTGCAGTTCTCGGCCACCAATCCCAAGGCATCCCCCTTCACCCCGCGCAAGCTGGAACCCGAGAACCTGTTCTCCGAAGCCATCGAGGCCAAGATCGAATTCGAGGAAGACGGCCCGAGCGTGGCCGAGACCATCAAGCAACTGTTTAGCCGCATCGGTGGCGGCGAGAAGAAAGCCGATGCCCAGCACGCTGACGTGGTTGCGGCCATGACCGCCGTGGCCGAAAAGGTGGGCGAGTTCGCACAAGCCACCGCGCAGACTGGCAAGGATGTCGCCGAGGCCGTGGCGCGCCTGGAGAAGCTGGAGAAGCGTGTCGGCGATGAATCAACCACCGCCGAGCAGTTCCGCCAGACCGTCAATCTGACCGACAAGAGCAACGTACAGCGCCCACCGGCCACCGGTGGCGGCAGCAGCGGCGCTGCGCTGACCGAGTTCTAAGCCGGCCCTGGCACGTCCCCCCCTTTTACGCATTTACCCTGGAGCAGAACACATGAAGAATCAGACCCGTGCCGCCTATAACGCCTACACTGCGCGCCTGGCGAGCCTGAATGATGTCGCTGGCGGCGCCGTCCATTCGACGTTCTCGGTAGACCCGAGCGTGCAGCAGAAGCTGGAAGACAAAATGCAGGAATCGTCGGAATTCCTGTCCAGCATCAACCTGATTGGCGTCGATGAACTGGAAGGCGAGAAGATCGGCCTGGGCGTGTCCGGCCCCATCGCCAGCCGCACCGATACCCGCGGCGACAAGCGCCGTAACACCCGCGATGCATCAGCCCTGTCGAACACCCGCTATCGCTGCGAGAAAACCAATTTCGATACTCATATCACCTATGCCAAGCTGGACGCCTGGGCCAAGTTCCAGGACTTCCAGTTGCGCCTGGCTAATGCCATTCTGAAGCGGCAGGCACTGGACCGCATCATGATCGGCTTCAACGGCGTGAAGGTCGCGGC
>NZ_BADI01000065.1:0-2227 GCF_000333555.1 Herbaspirillum sp. B65
AAGACTCCCTTGGTGTCATGGATCATCAGCGCGATGGACCTGGATGGAATGGCGGCCACGCTTCAGGCGCGCGTGCAGGGGAATACCAGACGGCAGGCTGGCCCTGCTGCGCTTATGGGATCCGCGAGCACTGGCCAATGCGGCACGGGATTTCGATGAGGCGCAGCGTCAGTATCTGTTCGAGGGGATTACCGAATGGCTGTTTTTCATGGATAACCGTCGCCTGCGTATTGGAAGGCATCATGCTCAAGATCACTGAAGAACAATTCCAGAAGGTACAGGCACGCGACACGGACAATTTCGTCGCCGCAGTCGCCGATGAGTTCCTAGTGGACCGGCCTGACCTCCTGGCGCAGCCTGGTCGTGCCGAGATCATTGGACGGATGCGCGCCGCTTATGACAACGGTATGAACCTGGGCTTTACGCAGACGCCTTCGCTTATCTACATGATGTACATGTCGACCGATCTGCCGGGAATATTCCAACAGCCAGAGACGCAACAATACCTGACCAAGCCCGGCGCCACGCCTGAGCAGCGGCTGAAAGACATGAAAGACGTGCTGCGTTACTTCGCCCGCACTTCAGGACAAGAAGAGGAGTAAACATGGGCCTTTTGGCTATCCCCTACATTCCCACCATTTCCGCAGGAGTTTTGGCCTGGATCAGGCTAATCGGCTCTGCTGCCGCAGCAGCCGGTGCCGCGACGGTATACACAAATTCCAAGAAGGCTGAAGACGCTGAAAGCAAGCCGCTTGCTCAAGTTGACGTGACAAAGCAAAGTGATAAGTGCAAGAAGTGTCCGCCGGACGGTGGCGCACTCGTTACGCGAAGATGGAATATGTCAGATATCTCTCGCGAGTATCAGGCGCGAGTGACGGGCTTTGCCCCCTATACTGAATGGGCATTTTCTGGCGTGGACTTTGATGGATTCCGTTCTCCTGAATGCCTCTTGCAGGAAGCCAAGGCCAGATACGCACAATTTTTTAATAAAGAAACCGGGGAGCCAAAGCTCTTCTTCTCTTTTACCGGCTATCGAAAATTATTAATGCAAGCCAAAAAACAGAGCGCAGTTACTTTGGCTTCGCCTCCCTCAAGGCTAAATTGGTACTTTATGGAGAAGTCTGTTTGCGACCATATGAAGATGGTGTTTAGCGATCAAGGACTTGTAATTACTACTGTCTACATGCCCTAATTTCATGAATATTCAATTCTCTTACAAATCACGACTCGATACCCTTCCGAGTATTCCCGAACACCTTAATCAGCTTTGGAAGGTAGCAACTCTGCTAGAAAAAGCAGGGATGCCACTTGCTGATTGGTGTCCCCCGGCAGACACGCCGGACAATGCCAGGCGCAATCTTGCATTTGAAAAAGATGGCCCCTCGCAAGCTGCTATCGCAATTTTCAAAGAGGAAGAAAAAGCTGAGTCGTCGGATCGTTCCAGAATCTTAGGTGTATGGAATGGCAAAGAAGATAAGGGCGGTGCAGTGATACTTCATAGCTTATCAACTATTGCTGACCCTTCAAATTCAAGCTTCAAAATACAGGCCGATTCTGTAGCTGCATTGGAGGATAAGGAAAATATCATTCAAATCATAAATGGTTTGTTAGACGTCTTTCCCGCCCCATTTATTGAAGTGAGCCCCGCGCCATATCGAACACGACACAGAGTCTTCGATGATCGGCCTGGAGTCGGTTGGATGCTTTATCTCCCCGAAATTCTTACGCCCGCGCAAGTGCCGGAGGCACCAGAACTACTTCGAGTTTGGGATAGTGAAAAGAAACAAAAAGGAACGATCATCGTCAGCGTTCCGAACGAAACGTTCTCTGTGAAAAACAAGGAGCACATCAAGGTTGCAAACGAGATTGAGATTCGCCTTGCGGATCAAGATTTGCTCCCTCGTTTTTCGAACCTGTAACTAACGTGTTCCAGCGCGGCGATGCGCCGACTCCATTTTTTGATAGTCATCGCGACAATCCACGTCGCAAAACAGCAACTCGCCAGCTACTGGCTCATCGCAAAAATGGCAGCGGCAGTCTGCCTGCAGTTCGGGGGCTCTTCGCGCCGCCGCCAGGCCGGCCGCGATGGTTCGATAGATCTTGTTGTCTGCATGATCTGCGTAATCGCTCATGGTTACTTGCCCTCATTGGTAGGAAGTTGATAGGGACGGAAACTGAGCACTTCTTGCCCCGCCCACTCGTTCAAGGAAAGAAACTGCGCCTGTAG
>NZ_BADI01000064.1:0-1693 GCF_000333555.1 Herbaspirillum sp. B65
AATCTTGGAAATACTTTGTGACTGCAGATTTGGAACATTTTCCATTGTCACCAAATCTGGAGTGAGCTCCTGAACGAGTCGTGAAAACTCATCTAGCAGCGGCCACTTATCGCTTTTCTCCCTCTCAGTTCCATTACGAAGCGTCGAAAATGGCTGACAAGGCGCGCATCCAGCGAGGAGCCTAGTGGATTTTTTTCGGTAGAATTTACTTAGAGAATCGCCAGTTACATTAGTAACGCTTTCTCGGATAAATTTTGCTCCGCCCATGTTTGCCGTGTAAGGAAATTCACACTTGGGATCCAGATCAATACCTGCACGGACGTTGATACCCGCCTTCCGAAGGCCATAAGAAAGCCCGCCTGCACCGCAAAATAAGTCAATGGCGTCAATTGGCATTAAAAAAATCCTATCAAAAACACAGTGTCGCCTCTAATTGCGTTGCAATATGAAGCGCGAATGCAACGAATTCTAGTGCACTTCGATTTTCAATTTTCTGAAAATTTCTCAAAATTTGCGAGCAATGCACGCCCCTTTACGGTGAACGCATAAATCTTTGCATCCGCTTTTGTTGGGTCATCAGCTTCGACAAGACCGAGCGTCATCATCGTCCCAAGCCACGGTATCAGAGTTGTCCGCAGCTCCACCACTATCGCCCCATCTTCTGTCGGCCAATGGCGCTCCAAAAGGTACTTACAGGCACCGGCGCAGTAAGCGGGTCCCCAAAAACAAGCTTGAACTCATCACGACCATTTGTCGGAAACATATTTCCCCAAATCTATTTTTTTAAGAACAAAAATGGGTAAGAAACAAGGATCAATGATAAATCGAAACTCGGCTGATCGCGGAAAGCGACAAAGCAAATTGCCATGATGTTGACGAAAAACCATCATTTCTTCGGGTGCCAGCTCTTCATAGGGTCAAGCTTAGCGAAGTAGTAAATGAGCGGATCATTAAATGGCCGATCCCCGCGTCAAAATGCGTCAAATCTGCCACCGGAAAGGCACCCTAACAGGCCAGGCGGGGCGGACCTCAGCGGCTGACGCAAATTTGAGTCAAAACCGACCTACGTAGTGGGCAGGCGCGGGGTGGGGGCAACCGCGCGCGCCGGGCTGAAAAAGGCAAAAATAGTTGCATTTTTGAAATATTTCAGTCTCTCCCCTCCTCTCCGCACCCGGCCTATGGGCTCATAGAAGCCCTCAGAGCGGCTTTCCCGCCATCTGGGAACAAATCCTGTCGTCCCTCATCCAAGCGAGCACAACAGCGCACCTCTTGTGCGCCATGCATAACCTGGCGAGGAAATCATGAGTCGTCCCTTCATCACCGTTGGAGACAAGACCAGTCACGGCGGCACGGTCATCAGTGGCGATCAGACTTTCCTGATCCACGGCAAGGCCGTGGCAGGCATCGGCGATCTGACCGTCTGCCCGCGCTGCAGAGGAACCTTCCCGATCACCTCCGGTGCCGAAGACATGATTACCAACGGCAAGGCGCCGGCTCGCGAGGGTGACCGCACAGCCTGTGGCGCGATTCTGATAGCGGCACAGGCGGTTACCACCCACGCCATGGAACAAGATGCAGGTTCCGCCGCCAGCGTCGGAAATGCCGCCAGCTCCCTGACCAATGCTGCAACCCCGGCCGAATCAGGCATCTGCCTAATTGCCTGATGAAAGCCGCAAAGTCCGGCGCACCATGA
>NZ_BADI01000063.1:0-583 GCF_000333555.1 Herbaspirillum sp. B65
TGCCTTCAGCTCACGCTCCAGCGCTTCGATGTCGGGGCCGTCCGCCTGGCGCCGGATGCCAACGATGCGCGCACCGGAGAGCTTCAACTTACCGTACAACATGTAGTAACCGGGCTCATCGACCAGCACCCGGTCGCCGGGACGGATGAAGTGGCGGATCACGATATCCAATGCCCCGCGCTGGAACGCGCCAACACCGAACTGGGCCTGGCGCTGTCGGACGATGAGATCGATTACCTGGTGGAAGCCTTTACCAAGGCCCAGCGCAATCCCACCGATGTGGAACTGATGATGTTCGCCCAGGCCAACAGCGAACACTGCCGCCACAAGATCTTCAACGCCGACTGGACCATCGACGGCGAGAAGCAGGACAAGTCGCTGTTCGGCATGATCAAGAACACCCACCAACTGGCGCCCAAGGGCACCGTGGTGGCCTATTCGGACAACTCCTCCATCATCGAGGGCGCGACCGTCTCGCGCTTCTACCAGCGCGGCGCCACCAAGGGCAATGTGTATGAAGCGTCGGACGAGCTGACCCACATCCTGATGAAGGTGGAAACCCACAACCACCCGACCGCCATCT
>NZ_BADI01000062.1:0-5123 GCF_000333555.1 Herbaspirillum sp. B65
CAGCGTTACATGTGGTCGAGTCCGGTGCAATAACTTGTTAAGATGCGGTCGGATCTTTTTCTTCCCCCGCGTCCACCCCGACTCTCCATGGATCATCCGATGATTGCTGCCATCGTTCACGCATTGGATGTCTACTCCATAACCGGGATGAATTTCTATGCACGCGCATTCACCGAATTTTCCTTGCAATGGATGATTCCCGATGAGAAAAATGAATACCCATCCCGCCTTGAAGACCTCGAAGTATACTCAGGAAATATTGATAACACGGTAGACAAACATGGCATTGCAGGACGGTGGGATGACTTTTGCCTCACCCTTGAAGCACAGCGATTTGCCGACGTCTTCGCGAATGCAAACGAACTACGTCTTCGCCTCGACATCACCTCGCAAAGCGGCATGGTGCCAGCTCGGACAGGGGTTTATTTGCCATTGGATGATCCCCATGGCACTCCTCAATTTTGCTGGACCGGCGAGCCTTCGGGGGAACTCAAGAAGTGCAGCACGTTTAACGATCTTGGACTGGACGCGCTAGCAAGTGTCGGTCGTCAGGCTCTGTGGCTAGATGATCACCGCATGAATCAATTCGTGCAAAGACACCTTCAAGATCCTCGCCTGATGGGAGATCCATACTTCAAGGAAAGTGTAAGTAAACCCAAGCTGACTCCAAGTTTGGTAGCTCGACAAGCTTTCACATCGCGTTCCTGTGAGTGGGTCTATGTAGAACAACTTCACGGACAGCCTATCGACTGGTCAGAAAATCCCCCCCATGCTGGCACCTAAACAATCCCAAGTTCGCAGCGCGACATCGCCCTCAGGCCACCAGATAGCGATCAGGACTGAATGCGGCACAGAGAGGACAACATCCCCCCGGCTCCTTGCCTAAAGCCTTCGATATGAACATTCAAGACATGACGCCCCTCTAAAAGCGGGCTCTGGGGTTGGCCATTTCAATCGATATGAACGTTAACGACATGATCCATTTCCCCGGGCACATCGATCCACAAGAAATCTACCTCCTGGAGCGCTATACCTCTGCCACCTATCTCGGCCAGTTGCGCGACAGCTGGCAAGACATGCAGGAGCCCGAGGTTCACTTGCTGCGCCGGACACTTGGACTATCTCCCCCCAAGGTCACGACCTGAATGCTCAGGATTTTCGTGGCAGCCTTTGGTAGGTTGTCGGTCCGGGAGAAGATGAGTCGCATCAAGCCACAGCGGCAGCTTGCGCAAACCTGGCGCGCGCCTTGTGCAGCTTGCGGTAGCTATCGAGCAAGCGTTGATGACGATCCAGTCCTTCGAGTTTCATGCTGGTCGGCGTCAAGCCAAAGAAGCGCACGCTGCCTGTCACCGATCCGATGGCCGCGTCCATGCGCTCGTTGCCGAACATGCGGCGGAAATTGGTCTCGTAGTCAGCCAGTTCCAGCGCATCGTCCAGCTCCACTTCCAGCACGACATTCAAGGCTTGGTAGAACAGACCGCGTTCGACCGAGTTGTCGTTGTACTGCAGGAAGGCGCCGACCAGTTCATGCGCCTCTTCGAACTGCTGCAGGGCCAGATGGATCAGCAGCTTCAGTTCAAGCACGGTGAGCTGGCCCCAGACGGTGTTTTCATCGAAGTCGATACCGATCAGGGTGGCGATGTCCGAGTACTCATCCAGCTCGTTGTTCTCCAGACGGTCGAGCAAGGCAGCCAGCGCCTCATCGTCCAGGCGATGCAGGTTCAAGATGTCCTCGCGGAACAGCAGCGCCTTGTTGGTGTTGTCCCAGATCAGGTCTTCCACCGGATAGACCTCGGAATAGCCCGGCACCAGGATGCGGCAAGCCGTGGCACCCAGTTGATCGTACACGGCGACGTAGGCTTGCTTGCCCATCTGCTCCAGAATACCGAACAAGGTAGCCGCCTCTGCAGCGTTGGAATCCTCGCCCTGGCTGGTGAAATCCCATTCGACGAATGCGTAGTCCGACTTGGCGCTGAAGAAGCGCCACGACACGATGCCGGAAGAATCGATGAAGTGCTCCACGAAATTGTTGGGCTCGGTCACCGCATTGCTCTCGAAGGTCGGCTGCGGCAGGTCGTTGAGGCCTTCGAAGCTGCGCCCTTGCAGCAGTTCAGTCAGGCTGCGCTCCAGCGCCACCTCAAAGCTCGGGTGCGCGCCGAACGAGGCAAAGACCCCGCCTGTGCGCGGGTTCATCAAGGTCACGCACATCACCGGATAGACGCCGCCCAGCGAAGCATCCTTGACCAGCACCGGGAAGCCCTGCTCTTCCAGCCCCTGAATGCCCGCCACGATGCCGGGGTATTTCGCCAGGACTTCCTGGGGGACGTCGGGCAGGCAGATCTCGCCTTCCAGGATCTCCCGCTTGACCGCCCGCTCGAAGATCTCCGACAGGCACTGCACCTGGGCTTCGGGCAGGGTATTGCCGGCACTCATGCCGTTGCTGACGAAGAGGTTTTCTACCAGGTTGGAGGGGAAATACACCACTTCGCCGTCCGACTGACGTACATAAGGCAGCGCGCAGATGCCGCGCTCGGCGTTGCCGGAATTGGTATCGATCAGGTGCGACGCGCGCAGCTCGCCGTCCGCGTTGTAGATCTCCAGGCAATACGCATCCAGGATTTCCTTGGGCAGCTTGTCTGCGCGAGCGGGCTTGAACCAGCGCTCGTTGGGGTAATGCACGAACTCGGCATTGGCGATCTCCTCGCCCCAGTAGGAACCGGCATAGAAGTGGTTGTTGCTGATGCGTTCGATGTACTCGCCCAGGGCCGAGGCCAGCGCGCTTTCCTTGGTGGCGCCCTTGCCGTTGGTGAAGCACATCGGCGAATGCGCGTCGCGGATATGCAGCGACCACACATTGGGAATGATGTTGCGCCAGGAAGCGATCTCGATCTTGATGCCCAGTTCGGCCAGCAAGCCCGACATGTTGGCGATGGTCTGCTCCAGGGGCAAGTCCTTGCCCAGGATGTGGGTGCTCACGCCGGCTTCGGGCTTGAGGGTCAGCAAGGATTGCGCATCGGCGTCCAGGCTTTCCACTTCCTCGATGACGAATTCCGGCCCCTGCTGCACCACCTTCTTGACGGTACAGCGCTCGATCGAGCGCAGGATGCCGCGGCGGTCTGCCTCTTCGATGTCGGCCGGCAGTTCGACCTGGATCTTGAAGGTCTGCTGGTAGCGGTTTTCCGGGTCCACGATATTGTTCTGGGACAGCCGGATGTTCTCGGTCGAGATATTGCGCGTATTGCAGTACAGCTTCACGAAGTAAGCCGCGCACAGCGCCGATGAGGCCAGGAAGTAATCGAAGGGGCCAGGCGCCGAGCCGTCTCCCTTGTAGCGGATGGGCTGATCGGCGATGACGGTGAAGTCGTCGAACTTGGCTTCAAGACGCAGCTTGTCGAGGAAGTTGACTTTGATTTCCATGGCGAGATTCCGATAATGAACCGAAGACTAGGCTGAAACGAGCCTGACGGGAGCCGGCCGCTACAGCGGCCCATAAGATTGTTGTGACGACAGCGATGGCCGTTGAGCGGGTCTATCGGTCGTCGCGCAAGAGAGCCTCGATGATAGCCTAGTGACATTGCCCCGTACTTCGTGACCGGGTGGAGCACTCAACAAATCCTGCGACTCATGTCGGGTAAGTATTCTGGAAGCGCAAAATTGCGAAGCAAAAGAAAAACGGCTCACATCGCTGTGAGCCGCTTCGGTATTGTTGCTGGCTGCAGGACTTGAACCCGCCACCCCCTGATACAAGTCCGGCGCGAATTTCAATTATATCAAAGACTTAGCTCATTTTTTTGCTTCGCAATCAAGAAATTCAGCGCCTCGCAAGTCCTTATTGGGCCTCCCTCGCTCGGCGATTGCGAAGCGGAATTTTCATTGCCAGATGCGAATGTTTGCTACAGTTGCCGATGTCCGCAATCGGCCGGAAGCGGACCACTAAGAGAAGCACTCCAATCGACGGACTCCATGGAAAGTTACATCAATGTGAACTTGCTCGGGGCCGTACATTCCAGTGATGAGCAGGTGTTCATCAGAAGGACGGCGGGAATGATTCGTCAAGCTACCACGTCCGCCATCGGCAGATGGCGGGAGTTTGCTTGGTACTACTGGCAAATGCCCTGAAATCTGACTTCTCATTTCCAATGAAGACAAAAATTGGACTGGTCCTTGCGACTCTCTTTATAGCGATTCAATGGCTGACAGTAGTGAGCTTCATGGATCACTCCTATTCCTGGTGGTTGAAGGCGGGGGATCGGGTCGTCACGGCCGGGATCGACGGCACCATCTTCTTCACGATTTGCTCGGGGTTCGCCATCCTGTTCCTAACAAAGATGAATGACAAATTCCAACAAGCTCGGTCAGCTCTTCGTTATCTGAGCCAAATCCTAATGTTGATGGGATTGGCCGGCGTGTTGGTATTTTGGGGAATGATCTTTTCTGCAATCGTTCTGCTTGTGAATCGCTGAAGGCATCTGGTATCGCCCAAAAGCGGCCTTTTTATTCAGTCATTCAGAGGGCAGAAAACAATGGAAAACCTTACCCCCAAGGACTGGTGGAGTTCGAGGCGCTCGTTATTTAACCGAATATTGTTGTCGGCTGCTCCGGTATCTTTTTTTTCTTTACTCGTTGTATGGTGGGTATTTGAGTCACGCCTACCGTGTTTGGAAATAACGCTGCCCAGCCTTTTTCTAGGGGGAATATTTTTCCTCTTCTTTTTGACTCTCGCTAACGTTTTCTATTATCTAGGTCCGCTTACGGAATCGCTTATTTCCCCGGTAAGGGTATTGCGGTTCCGAAGAAGTGCTTTCGCCGCCGGAATATTGCTATGCGTTACATTTATATTTTTCCCGGTTATCGGAAATCTTGTAGCTGCTTGGGCATGGTCATCCAGTGAAGCTGCCTGCGCTATGTAGGGACTCCCGCAACCGGCCAGAAGCAGGCATCCAGCAGTACTGAGTACATTGCTTCTAAAAAGGAGAAACTATTGGATATTGACCTTGAAACGTGGTTACTTGATGCTGGCGGCCTTGTTATTCAGAAAATGGCCGAACAGGGTGCAAGTGCTCTATCTGCACCTGAACGTGCTGTTCACTGGATGTGGTTAATCGACTATTCAGTCCGAAATG
>NZ_BADI01000061.1:0-3780 GCF_000333555.1 Herbaspirillum sp. B65
ATCGCGCAGGCAACTTCGATCTCTCGCAGCGCACCGAGGAACAAGCCGCCTCGCTGGAAGAAACCGCTGCCAGCATGGAAGAGCTGACCACCACCGTGCGCCAGAACACCGACCACGCCGCCGAAGCGCTGCGCCTCTCGGGTGGGGCCGCGCAGACCGCCACCAGCGGCAGCGCAGCCAGAGCTTGTGAGATCAAAGGGCCCACTTTTTTTCGTGCATATATGCCTATTCATCCCATCTTCCTTTTGCAAAAGCCGTTACCGATTTGGTGCCGTCATCGTCGTACAAAAAACCATGGGCAGCCAATCCAAGCTTGAGAAAGACACTCGTGCCAGTTTTTGATAGTGGCTCATCGTCCCAATCATGCAGAACTTTAAAGGCATACGCTCCCGGAACTTCGAACAATTTGAGTCCATTCAATTGGACATTTGGTAGATTGGGATACAGGCTGATCTCTAACAATCCATCACCCGTGTCAGAAAAAGTTAACTGCAAACGTTTCTCGCTCCAAAATTCTCTTGATTCTTCGAAGAATTGGCTTTTCTTGGTAAATAACGGCGCGCCCAATAACTGATGAACCTCGCCCCGAGTCATTCCAAACTTGAGCGGTCCGACGCCCACGTAAGACATGATGATGTGTTCTTGCATATTAAAGCTCCTAAGGCAGTAAGCCGTGCTTTTCAAGACATCTAAAATATTCCAACATCTCTAGCATCGCTTCGTTATATTTTCTTTGATTCCCCACATTCTTAGCTATCTTTCGCACATCCCTGATTTCAATGGCCATGCCGGGAGGCGCCACACAAGCCTACATCGATATGGAAGCCAGTTTCAAGGAAGCGCTCGCGAAGGTGGGGCATGACTTTTGGGCAGGCAAAGGCCCTGCTCACGTCACGGTAGATGATCCGGCCACCGGCATGGAATTTACATTTTCTGCCACTGGATGGAAAGATGCCAATGGCATCTGGGGTTATTTGCATCCCCCTGGAACCGTTACCACCCAGACAGCACGTGTAGGTGCGCGGGAAAACGCAAGCAAGAATAACGATCAGGTCTTTGTCTCCCCATGAAATCATCTCACGAACATATCGATCTCAAAGACATCAAACTGCCCTCTGAGCTGGAGCGGCAGCAGATTTTCTACTTGCTAAGAAAAATCAGCTCAGTCACCGCATGGCAACGGGTCCTTGCGTTTTATCAAGCGTGGGTCGACGTAGTAGAAAACAGCTTACGGGAAGCAGATGATCGCGGATGGGGAGCACTAACCTCCCTGCCTCATTCGGAATATGTATTTCTTCTGAAATGTCTGGCGCATTGCGAAGAAGGTGTACGCCGCCTTCGACAGGGTGACAAGCGCGTCTTCAAATACGATGCCAACGGTGAATTCGTCATGGCGGCACGTGGGTTAGCGCATTACTCCCAGTTAGTACACCGTATAGAGATTGGCGAAAACCAGATCGACGAAGAGCATACCCCTTTGTGGGGCTCATTCCGCATGGCACTCAAAGAGTTGGGCCAAGCGTGGGGAGAGTGCGGGAGCAAAATTCTGGAGCCTCGTTATGAGGATGATCCAGCGCTCCTCCGCTATAACGACTGGCTGTCAGACTTACTGAAAAAGACGCCATTTCCTAAAGAACTCCAACTCATCCCCAATCCTCAGAACAACGTTTTCGTACACACGGGTTCGCTGGCGCCATGCTCTGGGATCTGGGAACCTATTGACGCACCCAAACCCTCCTTAGTCATGAGCATCATGGGAAAAAGCTCGAAGCCACTTCCGCCGTTCTCGCTGATGGGATGCATGAATTATTTGCACGGCGGCTCCCCCGCCCCGTCGATCAGGGCTTACGCGGGCGAAAACGGAGTCAATCTGCCTGCCACTTGGCGTTTGCTTTGGAAAGATGACCGCTATACAGATGGCCTCATTCCAGAGGAAGAAACGGGCTATTTCTTCACTCAGCCCGAATCGGAACGATCTGCGGCCCCGACTTGGTCCGTGGATGATCAAATCATCTGGGCTGAAAGCGGTGTCGCCGCGCCCGTAACCGGAAAATGGTTAGTGGAATCAGATCTGGCAGCAAGTATTGATCTCAATGAAGGCGATCTGCTCCCATTACACCAGGGTCGTAAGGTGCGCTGGGTAATGGCTCATTGAGGCAATTCATCGCGTATCGATTTGTCTCACGTGCGATGAGCCACCTAAGACGGCGAGGAAATGGAGCTACGTACTGGGCTCAATCGGGCGATGCGACGATCATGCCCTTTTTAGGATACGTACAATATCAACTCATCTTACTTGCCTCAAGAAGCGAAAAGTCCAGAACAAATAGAATGAGCGAGTACCCCACTGAACTCAGCCTGATCCAGAAAAAGCACGTCTGCCTGCTTTACCATTTCGCCTCCCTCGAATATCTGAAAGGCCTTCAAGTACGCCTGCACGAGCTGATGCAATTCGTCGATCCGACGTTGGCCAAGGTCAAGCTTCAAGGCCGCGACGTACTGCTGACCAATAGCCGCTGGGGAACACGGGACACCTCGGAGAACTGGGTCCAAAACGGCAGGGCATTTCTTGCCAACTTCGAGCTATCTATCGCCAGGCAGATTGCAGAGCGTGCATTCGAAGTCTATTCGTTTACCGATGCGTACAATTGTGGGCGCGGCTTGTCGGAGTACTCCCTGAACTGGATGACACCGGAAGAGGAAGATGAATTTCAATCCCGTTTCGATGATCTGTACCTCTACGCGCAGAATATCGACAGAACATTAAAGAAATTTAACGTAGCTGGAGGATGGGACGATTTTGATTTGACAATGTGTCTGACGGAACATCCCGAAGCACTTGGAGACGCGACGGCATTGAGACTTCGAAGCGACATCACCGCCCACAGCGGTACAACGCCGCCGCGTACCGGCGTCTATTTGCCTCTCGACGATCCTCATGGCACTCCTCAATTTTGCTGGACCGGAAAGCCTTCAGGAAAACTCAAGGAGTGCGCCACATTTAACGATCTGGGACTTGAAGCACTCGCGAGTGTAGGTCGTCAAGCTCTGTGGCTCGACGATTACCGCATGTATCAGTTCGTGCAAAGTCACCGTCGAGATCCTCGCTTGATCGCAGATTCGTTCTTCAAGGACGCTGTCAATGATCCCAAGCGCACTGCAAGTTTGGTAGCTCGGCACGCTTTTACGTCACGTCCCTGCGATTGGATTTACGTAGAACAACTTCACGGACAGCCTATCGACTTCTCCGAAGATAGCTCCTCTTGATCAGACAGATACGGTGGCTCGAGAGGACTGAATGCAAGACGCGAGGGGGCGGTATTCAATAACGGATCAAGCATTTTTTAATGTCATCGTTCAGATATTTCAGAAAGATTTCCAAATGACCCAACATGATCTTTCCCCTACTGCAGCTCGACTCAGTGTGACTCAGAAGAGACAAGTCACGCTGCTTTACCATTTCGCCTCGCTCGATTATCTGAAAGGCTTTCAAACACGCCTTCGCGACTTCATGCAATTCATCAATCCTCGCCTGGACAAGGCAGCACTGGAACGTCGCGATGAACTCCTGCGCAATGGCCGCTTGAAAAAAGAGGATGCTTGGGATAATGGGATCCCTAACGGCTGGTCTTTTCTAGCCAATTTCGACCTATCGGTGAGCGAGCAAATCATCCAGCACGCATTGGATGTCTACTCCATAACCGGAATGAATTTCTATGCACCCGCATTCACCGAATTTTCCTGGCATGGATGATTCCCGATGAGAAAAATGAATACCCA
>NZ_BADI01000060.1:0-14508 GCF_000333555.1 Herbaspirillum sp. B65
CGGAGGGATCGCGCTTGAGGGCCTCCTGAGCATTGACGATGGCGTCGCTGTAGTCACCAGCATCAAAGCGGATCTGTGCGATACGCAGCCACGGCGTCTTGTCTGCAGGGAAGCGGCTTGCTACCACCTTCAACACCGCGACTGCTTCGTCGGTCTTGCCTTCAGCCTGTGCGGTATTGGCCTGGGCCACGCCGCTTTCCAGCGTGTTCTTGGCCTCTTCCTCCGGGCTGGGCTTGGACTGGGTATTGGCACACCCCGCCAACATCAGTACCAGCAAGGCTGGAACAATCAGACCCACTTTGAATTTGCTCGCACGCATTGGAAACCACTCCTTATATTTTTAACATTAAAAAAACCTTGCACGATCCTCGCGCAAGCAAATCAGCCGAGACCGGAAAAAACTCCAGAATTCCTGATTTTTAAGCTTCGAATGAGATGCGACGGCAGTTTTCTGGCGAAATTGATGCTTTTGAAGACCGCACTTTTTAACTACCCCACGTTCTAATTACGACTATCAGGTTGTTGCCCGACTTAATAGTTTTGAGTAATTTGAACTTAAGCTCGTCCAAATGTATCGCATAGACCTTGACGAGAAAACGCAGTTCCGTAATCCATAAGCACTTCCTAAAAAATTTTCGGCACGCGAGAATCTCGCGCATCAGAAATCAAACAAACCGCACGGGGCAGAGTTGAAGAACCGACTGATCGATCTCCTGGCAATGACCGTTGTCATTACCTCCATATCCGGCTGTGCCGCTGTAGGCGCAGCCACCTCCGTCGCCCAGGCCGCCAAATCCACGCTGGAGGCTCTTGGCCTGAAGAAACCGGATACCCCTGAAGTCCCCGACGCGATGAAGCAGCCGCGCACGGTCGCCATCAAGCTGCACGCTTCCAAGGCGCTCAATCTGGACTCCCAGCAACGGCCGCTGGCACTGGTCGTAAAAATTTATAAGCTCAAGCAGAACATTAGTTTCCAGCAAGCGTCATATGACACGTTCCTGAGTGCGCAAAAAGAAAAGGAAGCCTTGGGGGCCGACCTGCTGGAGGTCAAGGAAGTGACGCTGGTACCAGGCCAACGCTATGAGATTTCCGAAAAGGTCAGTTATGAAGCCGGCTACATCGGCGTAGTCGCCTTGTTCGTCAACCCCGCGCCACAGCGCTGGCGGGTGGCGTTCAAGGCCGATGAATCGGAGAAGAACGGGATCACCGTAGGCTTGCAATCCTGCTCCCTGACCGTGGGCGCAGGGGCTCTGGCCATCGACAGCCAGGGCAAGCCACAGGAAAAGAACCTGATGCTGGCACCGGTTCAGTGTAATTGAAAATCAAACAACAACTCGCAACGTATCGCGACATGAGCAGCAACAATCTAACGGGGCAATCAAGTGAATCATTCCAACAAAGTCCTCTGGGGCGAAGGCCTCTTTCTCCGGCCACAGCACTTCCAGCGCCAGGATCACTATCACGAAACACGCCTGCACCAGACCGCTCTGGCCCTCAATCCCTATTGCTGGGGCGTGTCTTCGCTGCAGGTCGATCGCGATGCACTGAACAACAATACGCTGCGTATCCTGGAGCTGTCGGCCATCTTCCAGGATGGAGAAATCTATAAGGCCCCCGACGGCGACGACCTGCCGGACCCGATCGAACTGGCCGAAATTCCCCTGTCGCAACAATCCGTCACTTTCTACGCGGCGCTACCGGCACTGAAGAGCTTCGGCAGCAATTTCGCCACCGGGACCGGCAATCACCAGTCCAGCCGCTACATCCAGGACAACGTCGAAACTCCGGACCTGTTCACCGAAGCGGCCAAGGCGGAAATGAGCTTTCTGAAGAAAGCGGTGCGACTGGTTTCCGAAAACGAGCCACGCGATTCGCTGGTCTGCATTCCCATCGTGCGTCTACGCCGCGCCAGTTCCTCCGGCTTTGAAATGGATCCGGATTTCGTCGCCCCCAGCCTGTCGGTCCATGCATCCCCCTTGCTGTTCCAGCGCCTGCGCCGGCTGCTCGATGCCTTGCAGGCCAAGGTCAGCGCGCTCTATGGCCATCATCGCGAACCGAGCAAGAGCGTGGTGGAATTCCGTTCCGGCGACATCACCTCATTCTGGCTGCTGCACACGGCCAGCACCGCCTATGCCAACCTGTCGCACTACCTGAACCATCCCCAGTTGCACCCCGAACGCCTCTACGAGCAATTGCTGGCCCTGGCCGGCTCGCTCATGACGTTCTCGCGCAGCCTGGCCCTGGCCGACCTGCCGCCCTACGAGCACCGCGATCCGGGGCCGCCGTTTGCGCGCCTGGACAGCATCATCCGCGAGCTGCTCGATACCGTCATTTCGTCCCGCTACTTCGCCATCGCCCTGCACGAGAACAAGCCGTCCTATCACATGGGGATGCTGGACTCCGGCAAGATCGACGACAAGACCAGCTTCTACCTGGCCGTCAATGCCGACCTGCCGGCCATCGAACTGGTCGACGTGGTGCCGCTGCGCTTCAAGATCGGCGCCCCCGAGGACGTCGAGAAATTCGTGCTGGCGGCGCTGCCGGGCGTGAAGCTGGTGCACTCACCGCAAGTACCAGCCGCCCTGCCGGTGCGGCCCGATACCTATTACTTCACACTGGAAAGCAAAGGGGCGATGTACGAACGCATGTTGCAGGCACAGTCGATCTGCATCTACGTACCCTCTGGCATCCGTGACCTCAACCTCGAACTCCTGGCGGTGACGCAATGAACATGACCTCGGCCCCCTCCCTGCTCGACCCCGACCACCTGCCGCCCACCCAGGCGGCCAGCGCGCCGGTCAACGCCCGCTCGCTGCTGGACCTGATGTACGACGGCTTCTATGCCTTGTTCATGCTCAAGAACGGCAGTGCGCCGGTGGATGAAGCCTCCTTCTCCATGAAGATGCAGAAATTCCTGAGCGACGTCGAGCGCAATGCCAAGAAGCTCGATGTCTCGCCGGAGGATGTCTACGCCGCCAAATATGCCTTCTGCGCCTCGGTCGATGAAATCATCCTGCGCTCCAATTTCGGCATCCGCGATGCCTGGGAACGCCGCCCCCTGCAACTGACCATGTTCGGGGATCAACTGGCGGGTGAAAATTTCTTCAAGCAACTGGAAGACCTGCGCATCCGTGGCAACGCGCACATCCAGGCGCTGGAAGTGTTTCACATGTGCCTGCTGCTGGGTTTCCAGGGCAAGTACGCATTGGAAGGACCAGAAAAACTGAATTATCTGACCGCCCGCCTGGGTGACGAAATTGCCCACCTCAAAGGCAAGAGCGCCGGCTTCGCGCCGCATTGGGCAAGACCGGACGCCATCGTCAACAAGCTGCGCAATGATGTACCGCTGTGGGTGGTGGCCTCGCTGTTTGCCTTCATCGCCATGTTTGCCTACCTGGGGTTGAACTGGATGCTGACCAGCGGCACCGAAAACGGCCTGGCCGGTTATGCCGACATCGTCAAGCTGGCGCCGCGCACGGCCAACCTCACCATTACGCTGCCCTGAGCAGGATTCCCTCACCAGAAGGCGACTCAGATGAATCTGCCGTTTCCCGATTCTCTCTCCCCCGTCATCTCCGCCCTGTTCGGCCCCGGCCTGTCGCAACATGCGCGCCTCATCACCCTGGACAGCGCACAGCCCGATGGCTTGCCCGAATCCCTGGTGGTGGAACGCTTCCACGGCCAGGAAAGCGTCAATGACAACTTTCATTTCGACATTGATGCCCTCTCGGTCTCCACCGATCTCGACCTGAAGCAATTCATCGGCACCGAGCTCACCCTGCGCCTGCTGCAAGCCGACGGCAGCCGACGCGCCTGGCATGGCTACTGCACGCAAGCCTCCTGGCTGGGTGCGGATGGTGGCCTGGCGCGCTATCGCCTGCGGCTGGAATCCTTCCTCGCCTTCCTGGAGCGACGACACGACAGTTTCCTGTTCCAGGACATGGATGTCACCGAGATCGCCAGCGCCCTCTTCAAGGAATACCCCCAGGCCAATTTCGCCCTGGACGTCACCCAGACACTCGCCAAGCGCGATATCTGCACCCAGTACCGCGAAAGCGACTTTCATTTCCTGCGCCGCATCCTGGCCTCGGAAGGCTTGAACTTCCGCTTCGAGCACCAGCAGCAAGGCGATGACGCCGGTCAGCAAGGACAACAGGGGCAACAACACGCCCGCCACAAACTCATCATCTTCGACCGCCAAGCGAAGATGCCAGCCCTCCCCGGCGCCGACGACACCATCCGCTTCCACCGCGTGGCCGCCATGGAGGCCAGCGATGCCATCACCGACTTCAGCGCCGTGCGCAGCGTGCAATCCAATGGCGTGGCGCTGGCCAGTTGGCACCCGGAAAAGATCTCCTCGCCATCGGCCGAAGAAAGCTCCAGCCTGGATGCCGGGGACCTGCCGCTCTTACCTATCTATGACGGTACCGGCCAGCAGGACTTCGCCGACCAGGATGCCGCCGCCACCCACGCCTTGCTGATGCTGCAAGCGCTGGAGATGCAGAACAAACGCTTCGAAGGCGCCGGCGCGGCGCGTCAACTCGCCGCCGGCACACAGTTCTCATTGCGCCAGCACGACCACTATCCCGCCGGAGAAAACCGCTTCAAGGTACTCTCGGTCAAGCACAGCGCGCGCAACAACTTCGAGCACAATATCGCGCGCATCCTCGACGACATCCTGCCGGACAGTGCCCAGATATCAGATATCAGCGCAGAGGACGAACTGAAGGCCGGCACCTACCGCAACCGCTTCACGGTCGTGCGCGACGCCGTTCCCATCCTGCCCACCGCCATCACGCAACGCCTCAAGCCCACCTCCCGCGGCACCCAGACTGCGCTGGTGACCGGCCTGCCTGGCACTGCTGTTACGACCGACCGCAATCACCGGGTCAAGGTGCAATTCCATTGGCAACGCGGCCAGGCCCCCAATCCGGGCGGCCTGCGCGACACCGGCAATCTGGATGACAAACAGGGCAATGCCCCCGGCAGCGATGCCTCCGGCACCTGGGTGCGCGTGGCCGAAGCGCAATCCGGCCCCAACTGGGGCAGCCAGTTCACGCCACGCATCGGCAGCGAAGTCCTGGTCGACTTCATCGAAGGCGACATCGACCGTCCCGTGGTGGTAGCCCAGCTCTACAACGGCAATGACACTCCCCCCTTCCCGGCTGGCGCCGATTCGGGCGTCAATCATGCCGGCACGATTTCCGGCTGGCACAGCCTGTCCCACGATGGCAGCGGCTTCAACCAATGGGTGGTGGACGACACCCAATCGCAGTTGCGGATGCGGCTGGCCTCCAGCCAGGCCAGATCGCAACTCAATCTGGGCCACCTGATCGACCAGGCCGACAGCGGCGCCCAGCGCGGCAACTACCGCGGCCAGGGCTTCGAGTTGCGCAGCGATGCCTGGGGCGTGGTGCGCGGTGAAAACGGCTTGCTGCTTTCCGCCACCGCGCGCCCGGCTGCCGGCGCCAGTGTCACCAGCACGCAGATGGACGCCAGCGAAGCGATTGCCCAACTGAAAGGCGCCAGTGAACTGGCCAACAACATGGGCGACGCCGCCACCCAGCAGCAGGCGCTGCATAGTGCGGCAGCTTTCCAGGCCAAGTCCGACTTCATCGCCGCCATCGACCCGGCCGACCAGGGCAAGCATCCGGCCAGCGTCAATGGCCAGGAAGCCTTCAAAACCAAGGGTGACTCGCGCCAGACCGACGCCGCACAACCGGTCGAGAAATTCGCCAAGGCCGCCGTGCTGATGGAGTCCCCGACCAACATCAACTGGGCCAGCGCCGCCTCCACGCTGCTCTATGCGGGCGAGAACCTGCACTGGACCAGCCAGGGCGACACCCACTGGAGCGCAGCCGACACCGCCAGCCTGGCCGCCGGCAAGGCCGCCACCCTGTTTGCGCATGAGGGCGGCATCCAGGTCTTTGCCGGCAACGGACCGGTCTCGCTCCAGGCGCATACCGACGCGCTGGAGATCCTGGCCGACCAGCAGGTGAGCGTGACCAGCGTCAATGACAGCATCGAGATCAAGGCGCGCCACAAGATCGTGGTGCAGGCGGGGCAGTCTTGCATGACGCTGGAGGACGGAAACATCACGTTTGCTTGTCCGGGGCAGTTTTCGGTGAAGGGGGCGGCACATGCGTTTCCGGGTGGGGCGAGTGCTGCGGCGATGCTCCCTGCACTACCGGACGGCACGTCTGCCGAAAACAATTGGATTGCATTGCATTACATGGAACCGGAAACCGGCCTGGGCATCGGCGGAACAGACTATGAAATCCACTTCAAGGGCGGTGCCAAGTTGACCGGCACACTGGACGACCAAGGGAAGGCCCTGCATGAAAATATCGAACGCAAGCAGGTAACGAAGGTTGTCTACAAGCCCCGCAAACCAGAACGGGACAAGCCTGCCGCCCCGCTGGAAGACTTCAGCAACGGCTGAGTGGATTATCCCCGTTCCATTTCTCTTTAACTGCACTCGACTGAAGCCTTGGGCTTGAACGGGAATCCACCGTCGAATGCAACGACCAACGGCAAAGCTCCAAGGAGTCAATATGAAAGAAAACGCATGGCTGATGTGAATTCGACCCAGCTGCGCGATGCACTTGCATGGGTAACCGACGATCAGAAAAAGGCGCAAGAACCCAGCACCAATCCTTTCGTCTGGTTCTGGGAAGCCATGCAAGGCGACTTCAATGAAGAGCGCTCCACTGGCCAGTTGATGACCGATGCCGCCATCTCGATGATTCCTCTGGTCGATCAGGTGTGTGATGTCCGCGACCTGATCGCCAACTGCAACAAGCTCCGCAAGGACACGTCGGACACCTGGGCCTGGGTCGCCTTGGCCCTGACATTGATCGGGCTGTTCCCGACACTGGGTTCGCTGGTCAAAGGCGTACTGAAAATCTTCTTCCACTTTATCCGGCGCATGGGTGGCGACGCTACCATCAAGGCGATCGATGCGTCCATGACGATGGTCGTCGGCTTTCTGCGCAGGCGTGATGTGCAGAAATACCTGCGCCAGCTCAAAGTGGACGAAGTCTTCAAGTGGTTGGCAAATGAAATCAAGATTGTCCGTGGCAAGGTCAATGTCAGCTCACTGCTCAGAGCCTTTGACCGTGGCATCGGCGCCCTGGAACAGTTGGCCGCCAAGGTCGCCTGGGTGCCCGATATAGGCGCCAAAGCAAAACATTATCTTGAAGAGCTGCACCATATCCGCCAACTAGCGGACAAGCATCTTGAAGAAGCATTGCGCCCGGTCCAGAATGCCCTGGATAGCATCATCATGCGGCTGGAGCGTGAGTCGTTGGAGCGGCAGCGCGGAATCATCAACCTCAATAACATCCACTATCGCGGCGCGCTTCCAGAGGCGGAGGCGGTCAAGCTGATGCGGGAGACTGAGCCTCCGCCGTCTTGGCTCAGCAAGGGAAAAGATCAAGAATATCCGGGACTGGTTTCTTCTGACATGAAATTAGAAGTTGATAAGAAAGTTGCGAAGGGATGGCCATCGCTTTCCTCACGCAATATTGAATCGTTCAACACTTTGATAGCAGATGAAATAAAAGGTCCTACTCGGCTCTACAGAATCCTGTCTCCTAACAGCCGAGCCATGAGTGATTGCTGGGTTACCGAAGATGTTTTCAAACAATTACAGGCAGCAGCCGATCCACGTGCGGCATGGCGCAAGCACCTGGCGGTATGGCCGGACTGGAACGTGAATGGTCAGTTTGTGATCTATGACATCAAACCTGGTGAGAGCCTGAAAGTCTGGCGAGGGAAGGCATCCACCCAACTTAAGCAGAGCCTTCCAGGCCGGCATCTTGAGGGAGGTTGGGAGCAAATCGTCTTTAACATACCTCGTAATGATGCACGCAACGACACGATGCTTTACTACCCTTGCCATGGCGAAGAGTCCAAAAAATTGCAGAATGCTCTGAGTGCAGCAGAGTATGACAAGCTGGATGCCGCACAAAGAGAAAACTACGTCAGCCTGCGAGAATCAATCAATCACCCCAACATCAGCGGCCCCTTTGATACCGGATGGGGCTATTCAGATTTCGGAGGAGCAGGATTGGGAGAAAAGATCGGACTACCAAGTCTTCCGGGTCAAACCACAAAACTGAATCACTAAACAAAAATGTCTGATATTCCATTCCAACTTAGTTTGACGCAAAAGAAACACGTCTCTTTGCTGTATCACTTTGCGTCGCTGTCTTACCTGCAAGGATTACAGGATCGCCTTCGATCGCTAATGCAATTCATCGACCCCACCCTGGATAAAGCCAAGCTTCAAGGCCGTGACGCACTACTGACAAACAGCCGCTGGGGGACACGTGACACCTCGCAGAACTGGGCCAATAATGGCTGGCCATTTCTTGCCGACTTCGAACTATCTGTCGCCACGCAGATTGCAGAGCGTGCATTCGAAGTCTATTCATTTACCGATGCGTACAATTGTGGGCGCGGCCTGTCGGAGTATTCCCTGAACTGGATGACTCCAGAGGAGGAAGATGAATTCCAATCCCGCTTCGATGATCTATACCTGTATGCGCACAATATCGACAGAACGCTAAAGAAATTCAACGTAGCTGGAGGGTGGAACGACTTTGGTTTGACACGATATCTGGCCGAACATCCCGAGGCCTTTAGAGACGCCACGGCATTAAGACTTCGCAGCGACATCGTCGCCCGTAGCGGCACAACACCGCCGCGCACCGGCGTTTATTTGCCGCTCGACGACCCTCATGGAACTCCTCAATTTTGCTGGATCGGAAATCCGTCTGGAGAACTAAAGGAGTGTAGTACGTTTAATGATCTTGGGCTGGGAGCGCTAGCAAGCGTCGGTCGTCATGCTCTGTGGCTCGATGATTACCGCATGAATCAATTTGTGCAAAGTCACCGTCAAGATCCTCGCTTGATTGCAGATTCTTTCTTCAAGGACGCTGCCAATGATCCTGAGCTCGCTGCAAGTTTAGTAGCTCGGCACGCTTTCACGTCACGTCCCTGCGAGTGGATTTATGTAGAACAGCTTCACGGACAGCCTATCGATTTCTCTGAAGATGCGCCCCTTGATCAGGCAGGAACGGCAGCCCGACTGGAAGGCGGTGCCATCTGTAACCGTTCAGGATATTACTTCACGCCGTCCAAGATCAATTCCCGCAGGTATTTCAACAAAGGAGAAACCATGCCTGATCTCAATAGCGAATATGGCGCGACCATCTGGCAATGGGATTCAGATCAGGATTGACGGCAAGATGCAAAGAAAAGCAGCTTGACCAGGATAAAGACCGAATTCTCTGGCATATCAGCTCATCTTGCTTGCCTCAAGTGAACCGCCCCGGCTGCACTAGACACTTTCCAGCCTGTGGAAATACTGCTGTTCGAACTGTACCGGAGAAACGTTGCCGCTATAGGAATGGCGACGTTTCGGGTTGTAGAACATCTCGATGTAATCGAACACATCCGACCGTGCTTCGTTACGGTCAGCATAGATACGGCGCTTAATGCGCTCACGTTTCAAGAGCTGGAAGAAGCTCTCTGCCACAGCATTGTCGTGGCAGTTGCCGCGCCGGCTCATGCTGGGCACCAGACTGTGCGACTTCAGGAATGCCTGCCAGTCATGACTGCTGAACTGACTGCCTTGGTCTGAATGCACAATGACCTCCTGCTCCGGACTCCTGCGCCAAACCGCCATCAGCAAAGCGTCCATTGCCAAGTTGCGGTCAATACGCGAGCCCATCGACCAGCCAATCACCTGGCGTGAGAACAGGTCGAGCACCACGGCCAGATACAGCCAACCCTCGTGGGTGCGGATATAGGTGATGTCCGTAACCCATGCCAGGTTCGGCGCCGGCACGTCGAACTTCTGTTGTAGATGATTCGGGGCAATGACTGCCGGCTTGCCATAGCGCCCAGCACGACGGCGATAGCCAGTCTGGGACTTGAGGCCTTCTGTGCCCATCAGGCGATAGACCCGATGCTTGCCACAACGCTCGCCCAAGTCGCGCAGGTCGGCCGTAATCTTGCGATAGCCATAGACCCCGCCAGATTCCAGCCACGATTGCTTGATGAGCGCTAGGAGCCGCCGGTTCTCCTTGGTCCTCTCGGATTCCGGTCGGGCCTTCCAAGCATAGTAGCCGCTGGGATGGACGCGCATTACGCGACACATCGTGCGAACGGCATGCTGGGGTTCGTGAGCCACAATGAACGCGTACTTTACCGAGACTCGTTGGCAAAGAACGCGGCGGCCTTTTTTAGGATGTCGCGCTCCTCGGTGACGCGCTTGAGCTCAGCCTTGAGGCGACGCAGCTCTTCTTGCTGGCTGGCCTGTGCCCGACGCTCCTCAGGCGCCAATGCGTACTTCTTCATCCATTCGTACAGCGTCGGCTGAGATACCCCGAGCCGTTTCGCAACATCAGGGGCTGAGTGGCCCCGTTCCGTGACCTGCTTGACTGCCTCAATCTTGAACTCTTCCGGATAACGCTTGTTACTCATGATGACTCCTTGGTTGCCTGATATTTTAGGCTGTGGAGTGTCTAGTAGTTCCGGGGCGATTCAAAGAAGCGAAAAATCCAGGATAAATAGAATGAGCAAGTACCCCATTGAACTCAGCCTGACCCAGAAAAAACACGTCTTCCTGCTTTACCATTTCGCCTCCCTCGAATATCTGAAAGGCCTTCAAGTACGCCTGCACGAGCTGATGCAATTCGTCGATCCGACGTTGGCCAAGGCCAAGCTTCAAGGCCGCGATGCACTGCTGGCCAATAGCCGCTGGGGAACCCGTGATACCTCTGAGAACTGGGTCCAAAACGGCAGGGCATTTCTTGCCAACTTCGAGCTCTCTATCGCCAGGCAGATTGCAGAACGTGCATTCGAAGTCTATTCATTTACCGATGCGTACAATTGCGGTCGCGGTTTGTCAGAGTACTCCCTGAACTGGATGACACCGGAGGAGGAAGATGAATTCCAATCCCGCTTCGATGATCTATACCTGTACGCGCACAATATCGACAGCACATTAAAGAAATCCGGTATCTCCGGAGGATGGGATGATTTTGATTTGACAGTGTGCCTAGCGAAATATCCCGAAGCACTTGGAGACGCGACGGCATTGAGACTTCGAAGCGACATCACCGCCCACAGCGGTACAACGCCGCCGCGTACCGGCGTCTATTTGCCTCTCGACGATCCTCATGGCACTCCTCAATTTTGCTGGACCGGAAAGCCCTCAGGAAAACTCAAGGAGTGCGCCACATTTAACGATCTGGGACTTGGAGCACTTGCGAGCGTGGGCCGTCAAGCTCTTTGGCTAGATGACCACCGTATGAATCAATTCGTGCAAAGTCATCTTCAAGATCCTCGCTTGATGGCAGACCCGTTCTTCAAGAATGCCGTAAATAAACCCAAGCTGGCTACAGGTTTGGTAGCTCGGCACGCTTTCACGTCACGTCCCTGCGATTGGATTTACGTAGAACAACTTCACGGACAGCCTATCGACCTCTCCGAAGAGAGCTCCTCGTGATCAGGCAGTTACGGCGGCTCGACAGGATTGAATGCAAGGCCCGAGTGACGCTATCCAATAACGGATTAACTATTTCTTAATGTCATCGTTCAGGTATTTTCAGAAAGATTTCCGAATGACCAAACATGATCAATAACTATTCAGAATACTGGGTATTTCGTAGCTGGCTTGATCGCAACTCTTACGATGCAGGCTGGTTCAAAAATGGAGGAAAGGGGCCGGTCATTAGTAATCCTCAAATTGTAGCCGATGTCCCTTATAACGCTGTGGATACCGCAGGTTTCTACTGTGCAAAAACCGTTATCCTTAAAGCAGCTGATGGAGGGGCTACTACACAAGCTTCTGCCGCAGTAAGCCGATTGGTTAATCCATTCGAACAGCCGCCAGCCCCTACACGAGCAATAGAAACGAAGTCTTCCTACCATATACTTGGCGATGAAATCTAAAATCTCCGTTATCTTATTTCTTCTACTGGTGCTCTTTGGCGAGAGTACGCTTGGCGCCGAAAACCAGGATCTTCGGAGATCGTTCCGTGGCGTCGTGAACCGATTCACGTTTGATCTTGGTAAACGTACCATCACTATCCGTCTCAACATCCTCATCAATGGCTGGACCGTCAACTGTGCGCGGACTCGCGCCGTCGTCTGGGGAATCGACCGCGGCAAGGAGCAACCTGGCGCCCCCCCGTTTAGTAGGGTGTACATCATTAATCTTGAGAAGGGAAAGATTATTAATCAATATACGGTTACACGCGGCCCCTTTGGGGCGACCTTCAGCGCGGATCGGAGAATGGCGATGGTGGACGACTATGTAGTGGACCAAGATTCGGGAGAAGTGGTCAGCATGACTTACTACACGAAGCTTGATGAGGAGAGTTGTCCATCCTTTCCAGGAAAGACGGCGAACTAGAAGCGATTATGGTTAGTCTACCCGGACGAGAACAGCCGATATGAGTCGATGTCTTTCACATCAGTTTAGAGAAAATTGGATGTCTCCCTCGTGATACAACGCAGACCATCCTGAATGAAATCTAAAACCGCAATTACTCTCATTTTTCTAACAGCGCTATTTTCCTCGGGTACGGTCGGTGCCGAAAACCCTGAACTTCGCAGATCGTTCCGAGGAATAGCGAACCAATTCGTGTACGACGTTGGGAGACGTACTATCAAGATAAAACTCGATATCCCCGTCAATCACTGGACCGTCAACTGCCATAGAGACCGTGCAATCATATGGGGCCAAGACCTGAGCCAAGCTCGAATAGGCGCTCCACCCGTTACTAAGGTTTATATCATTGATCTCAAACGGGGCAAGCCTATCAATCACTACACGGGAACCCGTGGCCCCTATGAAGCGGCCTTCAGCAGAGATCAAAAAACGGCGATCGTAGACGACGATGTGGTGGACCTGGCGACAGGAAAATTGGTCGACGTGATTGATGAAATGAAACTTGATGTTGAGACTTGCCCATCCTTTCCAGGAAAGCAGTCGAACTAGCGGTAGCTAACGCCAGAAAGAACGCAGCCAAGATAAATATCCGATGCTCCAATCTCCAATTCAATTAAGCCTTACGCAAAAAAGACACGTCTCGCTGCTTTACAATTTCGCCTCGCTCGAATATCTGAAAGGCCTTCAAGTACGCCTACACGAACTCATGCAATTCGTCGATCCGATGTTAGCCAAGACCAAGCTTCAAGGCCGCGACGCACTACTGACAAACAGCCGCTGGGGGACACGTGACACCTCGCAGAACTGGGCCAATAATGGCTGGCCATTTCTTGCCGACTTCGAACTCTCTGTCGCCAAGCAAATCGCACAGCGCGCATTCGAAGTCTATTCATTTACCGATGCGTACAATTGTGGTCGCGGCTTGTCAGAGTTTTCCCTGAATTGGATGACGCCCCAAGAAGAAGACGAATTTCAATCCCGCTTCGATGATTTATACCTATACGCGCACAATATCGACAGAACATTACAGAAATTTAACGTAGCTGGAGGGTGGAACGATTTTGGCTTGACGCTTTGCCTGGCCGAACACCCCGAGGCCCTTAGAAACGCCACGGCATTAAGACTTCGCAGCGACATCATCGCCCGTAGCGGCGCAACGCCGCCACGTACCGGCGTCTATTTGCCGCTCGACGACCCTCATGGCACTCCTCAATTTTGCTGGACAGGAAACCCTCCTGGAAAACTTAAGAAGTGCAGCACGTTTAACGATCTTGGACTGGAGGTATTAGCAAGTGTCGGTCGTCAAGCTCTATGGCTCGATGAATACCGTATGAATCAATTCGTGCAAAGCCACCTTCAAGACCCACGCTTGGTGGCAGATCCATACTTCAAGGAAAGTATAAAAAAACCCAAGCTAGCTGCAAGTTTAGTAGCAGGGCAAGCTTTCACGTCACGTCCCTGCGATTGGATTTACGTAGAACAACTTCACGGACAGCCTATCGATTTCTCTGAAGATGCGCCCCTTGATCAGGCAGGAACGGCAGCTCGACTGGAAAGCGGTGCCATCTGTAACCGTTCAGGATATTAGAACGGCTCATGTTCACTCATTTTTTTAGAGAAGATCAATAAGAGCTTGTGAGATCAAAGGGCCCACTTTTTTTCGTGCATATATGCCTATTCATCCCATCTTCCTTTTGCAAAAGCCGTTACCGATTTGGTGCCGTCATCGTCGTACAAAAAACCATGGGCAGCCAATCCAAGCTTGAGAAAGACACTCGTGCCAGTTTTTGATAGTGGCTCATCGTCCCAATCATGCAGAACTTTAAAGAGACCCCGCAAGGTGGCAAGCTGGAACCCATCGTCAGTTTCCTGGCGCTGTGCACCGGCAATGGCTATGCCTTCGGCATGACCTTCGATATGGGCAACTGGCGCTGGCAGGGTGTCGATCCCGAGACCGCCGCGCGGTCGCTGGCGCCGCACGTGCGCTACGTGCATTGCAAGGGCGTGCAGGAAGGCAAGGGCAAATGAAGGCGGGCCGT